>JBMSAV010000089.1:0-4911 GCA_049414645.1 Candidatus Aenigmatarchaeota archaeon | reverse complement strand
ACTACCGTACTTTACTACTAGACAACTTGTCACTGGAATAGGCGGATTTGTTCCGACGCAGCACATACCTTTAAAGTTAAGGAGAAAATACGGGTTGAGAGATAATGTACTAAAGTTTGTGATATCTCCAAGGTCGCTTTTTTTAAGAACACCAATTTCGCCTTCCACCGTAGAATTTCGCGGAGTGGTAAACACTAGAGATGAACCGCATGCTAATCCGGAAAAATATTGGAGATATCATGATATTAACGATGAGGCTCAGAGATGTATTTGGCAACAGTATGTAGTGGATTGCATGCAAACATTGGTATTTTCTGCGTATGAAAAAGGTTACATTAAAGATGTTCCAAAAGTGGCTGATTGGGAACAAATTAAAGAATTATCCATAAATACACCACCAAGAGTTGCTGGAGATTTGGATTTTCAGGCATGCGATTGGAAAATTGATGTTATAGAGAATGGTAAAAGAAAAAAAGTTGATGCTGTCGAAGATATATTGATTGGAGTTTATTTATCCAGTGTAAAAGATATGCTAATCGATGAACCAGAGGTTAGTTATAAAGATAAGCTTGCATATAGTGTAGTTAAAAAAACTCTTGAACTATTGGCAAAAAGAGAACTAGAGTATCTTTTTTATGGGTTGGATTGGATAACAAAAGACATTTTAATTAATGAAGTATTGAATGATAGAAAGATAAAATGCGAGAGATGCGGAATTTCAGATTGCATACATAATGCAGTTGCTGCACAATATCAGTATGAACTAATTGATCAAAAAGTCTTATACTATATGGGTATGAGGGAGGACGAAAATAATATTGATATATTTGATCCTAATTATTCATTTTCACTCTTCGATCCAAGAGATTCGTTCGAATTCGCAAGAAACAATATTCCTGGGGAATGTTGGAATAAGCTATTTGATAAGGTAAGAGACGGATTAGTTCATTCTCCCGAAGACACAAGAGATTATTTTGCAAGTAGTTTATTGAACAATCCAAAAATTTCACAATATGTTACACATATTTCATGGGGAGAAATATGGTTAAAAAATGTGAAAATAATTGTAGATGAACCATTTATGTTAACAAAGGATGAAATCGGAGATTTAAGTTATGTTGAGAATATTGATGAAATAGTTAGAATTGTTAAAAATCTTTATCCAGAAAAAGTGGTTGAGATATGAGATATAAAAGTCTAAATGAAGAGGATGTGGAAATCTATAGGGGGGATATAAGAGGATACGTCTTAGCAGCTAGTGGGACAGAGAGGGCAGAGCAGGAACAAGCTCAAGTAGAATATAGAGGGGGGGAAGAAGAAGAAAAAAGAAAAAGTGAAGAAGAGCTTGATATAATTGATAAGGTTAAGAAAATATTAAAAAGAGGGCCAAGATACACGGTTAGGATTAAAAAGTATGAACCAGTCACGGTTGAAGGTGAATAGAGAAAAAGACCTTAGTAGATGGCAAGGGCTAGAAATTCACTACCCTTTTTGGGATTTAAGTAGTAGAAAGTCGGCAGCGGAGGAAGCTTTGAATGCCCTTCAAGAATTTATTTTTCCTGACGGAGTACCTGCAGTTGCTTTAAAACCTCCAAATATTCCTTCCGTATACAGCACACTATATTGGCTTAGGAATATGAGTTGTATGCATGAATGTTGCCACACACTTGAAATAGCTACTCCAGAATGCCAAAATCATTATGAAGTTACGTGTTATGACAAGGCGGCAGATGTGTATGCATACATTGCAGCCAAAGTAGCTTCAATTAAGATGAAAAAACCTATAAAAGTTTACAAGAGAACTTATGAGCTTTCTTCTTCTATCACAAGAGGATGTCACGAGTCATATCATTCCTCCAAAACATTTGACAACATGCGTCCAATTCTTTTACCATTCTTTGCAATACGACCTATTTTTAGCGGTAGTGGCGGATATATAAAAATTGGTGAGGTTGCTAAATTTGTCTTATCTCCGAGAACGTTTATACCTGTAGGGACAACAGAAGGTATTCAAATACATAGAGAGAGGGATTATGAGTCATTTTCCGATACTGGTTACAGGATTCATTTCTATATTGGAGAAAGCTTAAAAAATGAATGGACAAGATTCATTAACAATGGATTAACCTCTTACATAATCTCTGTTGCTGAAGAAGAGATTTTGAAAAACATCCCACAAGTAAAAGATCCTATTAAAAGCATGCAAGAAATATCAAAAAATCCTGAGGGAGAGTGGAAAGTTGAGTTGGAGAATGGGAAATATGAAGATGCAATAAGTTTTTTCAATTCATATTATTTGGATGCCATAGAAAGGTTATTCGAAGATAGGATCATTAACAATTGGGATAAATTGACCCTCGATAAAATAGAATATATAGTAGATAAGCTGGGGTGCGGAAATGTAGAAGATTGTAAGAAATATCTACAATGGGTTGAAGTAAAGCATTTTATTGAGAATCCAGAGAAATATGTCGAAATAGAAGAGTTGTCTGAAGAAGAAATGAGAGAATACAGAAGCGTCTTTGGGAAGGAATGGAAGGAGATACTATTAAGTTATATGTTTACAGAAATTTTGGGAAATAAGGCAACAGATCTTTTCATTGGAAAGGAGAAAGAGAGAGATTTACATGAAATTATCTCTGAACAATTGTACGGAAAAGATAGACTTTTAACTGAAAAAGAAATAGGCAAATGTGTAATTTCTCCACCTCCAGGTAGAGCAAGGCTTCGTGAGCAGATTATTAAAGAGTTTAGTAAGAAATACACCCTTGAAATGTATTGGGATCGATGGGGGATAACGGATATACTACCTAAGAAATCATGGGAAATTAAGAAAGTGGATTGGAGTGAGGAAGAGATAAGAAATTATATAAAGGAAAAAAGAAAAGAGCTCAACTAAACCATGCTTATTTCAAACAAAAATAAGAGTTAGAAAGACGCAAAGGAAGAATAAAAACGGACTTTGAAGAAGGTTAACAATAAAAAAATTGTATATTCCTCTGATGTTTTTCTAATTTTAATTTTTTTCTTTCTCCGAAAGCCTCAAAATACTGCGGTCGAAACCCTCGAAGAAGGTGACGAACTAATTCGCATACATGCATGCCTATTTTGAGAAAAAGGATATCTAGCTTATCCAAGCTTTTATGTTATAGATTTGAACGAGTTTAAATCACATCCTCCTTTGCTCTTTAATAATTAAAATATGAGGTTAAAATTTCATTAGTGTATCTACAAGCTTCCTTGTGACCTCTTGAGTTTCTTTATCAGCTGGTTTTATTATCTCTTCAACTATTCTTTGAATAGCCTTTCTTTTTTCTTCTTCTCCAATTTCAATTATTGCCTTGAATGGTTCTTCTACTTTACCAAGCTTCTCTTTTATTTCTTTTAGGTCTTTTGAAATCTCTGCCAAAGCCGCCCATATTTGAGCTATCCTAACGTCATCAGCTTGGGAATAAGCATATCTATGTTTAGCTGTTCTTTCTATTAATTCTCTCAATTCCTCTCGTGTTTTCTCATCCAGAATATTTTTCCAATCCTTCATTATTATTAAATGGATAGAAAAGCTTAAATGCTTTTATCATATAAAGAAAAGAAAAATTATGAAAATATTTTTAGGTCCGGGAGGAAACTGTTTAACAGCAAAGGAAAGCTCTACATTGGGGTCTTTTGAGAGGCTTAAAGAACTTGGATTAAATGCTCAAGAGATAGAATTTGTTAGAAGTATATATCTTTCTCCTAAATCGGCAGAAGAAGTTGGCAGATTAGCAAAAAATTATGGAATAGAATTGAGTATCCATGCTCCTTACTTCATAAACTTGCTATCAGATAAAAAGGAAACTGTAGAAGCTTCTATTAAAAGAATTTTGGAAAGTTTAGATAGAGCTGAAAGAATGGAAGCAAAATTTGTTGTTGTTCATGCTGCTTATTACGGAAAGCTTAGTAAGGAAGAAGCTTTCAAAAAAATGAAAGAGATAACTTTGAAAATAATTGAAGAGATGGAAAGAATGGGTATAAAAAAGACAAAGCTTGCCTATGAAACTATGGCCAAAGAAAGTCAATTCGCCGATTTAGACGAACTCTTAAGACTTATGAAAGAAGTAAAACATAAGCTTTTTACTGTTTGTATTGATTTTGGCCACATTTATTGTAGAGGGAATGGTAAGATAGACTATTCGGAAGTTTTGGATAAAGTTAAAAGTTTTCCTCATGTACATTCTCATTTTCTAAACGTTAAATACAATTTAAATACTAAAAAATTTGTCGACGTTCATGTGCCAATAAATTCCCACCCACCTTTCGAACCTTTAGCAAAGGAAATATTGAAGAGGAAAATTAACATAACTATAATTTCAGAATCTCCTAAACTAGAGCTGGATAGTCTAAAAATGAAAGAAACTTTCGAGAAACTTGGTTATAAATTTTAGATAAGTAATCGGAAACGTTGTGTGCTTCCTCTTCTAATTCTTCTATAGTTTTAGTGTAAAGCTTCCCCAAATAATCTTGTGCTGCATGAACATACTCATGTAAAATCGTTTTAATTTTTTGAGAGTAAGAAAGGTTCCTATCTATATAAATTTCTTTTCTTTCTGGATTATAAAATCCTAAAATTTTTACTAAAGGCTTATAAATTATTTGTAAATAATTGCCTATTTTTCGTATAAAAAAAGCATATATTGTTGGCAAATAGGAAGTTTTTATTTTAACTTTATCCAAAACATCTTTTGGTATTTGGTAAAATTTAGAAACTAATTGCTTTGCTCTTTCCAAATCCTCGGCATTTATTTCTCTTTCATATAGACTTGAGAGAAGATTACTAAACAAAAGATCACCTTATATTATCCCCATTTCCTTCCATTTCTTTTCTACTTCTTCTTTTTTCTTTCCACAATTTTGGCAAGCCTCACTTACAAC
>JBMSAV010000088.1:0-3258 GCA_049414645.1 Candidatus Aenigmatarchaeota archaeon | reverse complement strand
AAACAATAGCAAAAACAAAGCCAATTAATTTCATTGACAATATCTACTTGAAAAAAGCATATGAATATTTAAAAACAAATAAAAGTCCATTTTCTTGCAAAGCTTTAACATCTTCAGTTTTTATTGATTCTTGGGGATATGTATACCCATGTACTATTTGGAATTTCCCATTAGGAAACTTGAGAGAAAATAATTATGACTTAGAAAAGATATTATCCTCAGAGAAAGCTAAAAAAGCTAGATTAAAAGCAATTAAGCTAAAATGTCCAAATTGCTGGACACCTTGTGAAGCTTATCAAACAATAATGGGAAATGCGCTTAGATTATACAAGGTCGTTTTATGAAAATATTTAATGTAAATTTAAAATTATTTCTAATAGTTATAATAGGCCTTTTTATTAGAGTATACTATTTTGTAGGTTTAAACTGGTCAGATGACGTATATTATGTTTATTTAGCTCATCAAGTTTTGGAAGGAGAATTTAAACCAAGCCATATGACTAGCTTGAGATTAGCTATGATATTCCCACTTGCATTTTTCTTTAAGATTTTCGGCTATTCTCAAATTTCCGGAGTTTTATATCCTCTAATATGTTCGATAGGAAACATTATTTTAGCTTATATATTAGCTAAATTGGTACTCGGAGAAAAAGCGGGATTAATTTCAGCATTAATAATGGCTTTTTATCCTCTTGATGTAAACTATGCAACATGGATAATGCCCGATGTTCCACTTTCTTTTTTTCATGGGCTTTCGGTTTACTTATTTTTGCTTGGAGAAAAGAACAGAAGTAGTTTTAAGATGATCCTTTCTGGAATTTTTGTTGGGATTTCTTATCTTTTAAAGTATTCTGGTTTATTGATTTTAATATTCTTTGCATGCTACATTTTTATTAGGTTTTTAATTTACAGAAAGTTTGAGATATTTTATTTGTATTCTATTTTTGGGCTTTTGATTGTATTTTTCGTAGAAGGAATTTATTATTATTTTAGTGTTGGTGACTTTTTGCTCCAGTTTCACTCAGGTTTTGAATATTATTCTCAAAAGGAAAGGTTGAAGTATGAATTCAACACAGATTTTAGCTTTTATCCAAGGGTTATGCTCAATTTAGACAATAATTGGAGATTTATGATTTATAACAAATACACCTACTTTGGAATTTTCTACTATCTGTTTATCTTATCCTCTATATATCTTCTTTTTAAACGACAAAGCTCTGCTTATTTATTTCTATTATGGTTTGCATCAGTCTTTTTATACCAGCAGTTTGGGAGCATGAGCTACAAAGAGTATATACCTATGCATCGATTAGATAGACACTTGACTACACTCTCTATACCTTCTGTTATAATAGTCGCAACTTTTTTCAACTCAATTTTAAATATAAAACCCATAAAGAATTTAGGATTATTAGTTCTTGTTCTTCTATTACTTTCCTTCCTATCATATTTAGAAAATATAACTGAGTTGCAAAGGGATGCTGTCAAGGATACTCATTTAATTTTTGATGAGCTAAAAAAACTACCTGAGAAAAAGGTTTTTTCAGACAGCGGTACAATAGGTCATTTAAACTTTTATTTTGGATTTAAAAGAAAAGATCTTTATTCTCTTGATTATAAAACATGTGAAGACCTGAAAGATTCTTATGTTGTAATTAATGCGACTAGAGGGTGGATCGAGTTTTGGCCAATGTTACAATCTTATCCGGCCTGCGTATTCAAAAGAGAAAATTGGATATTAATAACTACTATAAAATCCGATGCACAATCCTATCCATATAACTTGTTTGACCCCGAAATTTTTTATGTTTCAGAGTGAAAGTAGTAAATGAAAATTCTTGGAATTTGGGATGGCCATGACTCAGGAGCATCTTTGATAGAAGATAATGAAATAAAATTTGCAATAAATGAGGAGAGATTAACTAGAAAAAAACTTCACATAGGTTTTCCTTACGAATCCATAAAAGCAACGCTTTCTTATCTAAACTTAAAGCCTTCTGATATAGATATAGTAGCAGTTTCTGGGTTGCAGCTCTCTAGGATTTTGGCACGACAATTCACATTCCTGGATGAAGAGTTCTACAAATTTAGAAGGAGAAAAATTAATAAACCAATATTGGAAAGAGAAAGAAGATTTTTGAAATACATTTTGGCTAAAATAAGTATAAAGAGGCTAAAACCGATAGTTGAATACCAGATTAGGAAAAGATTAAAATCTATTGGTTTTCCTCAAAATATAAAAATAAAAGTTGTAGATCACCATTTAGCTCATGCAGCTTCCGCCATTTTTACTTCAGGTTTTAGCAAAAATCTATGCATAACTTTAGATGGAGTAGGAGACGGACTTTCAGGTACAATTAATATCTATGACAATGGTAGAATAGAAAGAATTTCTGAGATTAAAGAAAGAGATTCAATTGGTTTGTTTTTTGAGCAAGTTACAACAATTTTAGGATTTAGGGAGCTGGAAGACGAGGGCAAAGTAATGGCAATGGCAGATTATTCTTATTCGATTGAAAACGAAAAAAATGAATTGTTAAAATTTTTTGAAGTTGATGGATTAAAAATTAAATCTAAATATGGTACTATAAGAAGATACATTGAACTAGAAAAAATAAAATGGAGGACTCCAATGGAAATGTTCGCTTACATGGCACAAAAGACTTTAGAGGCAAAAGTTTTGCAACTTTTTAAAAACGCTATCGAATTCACAGGAATAAAGGACGTTTGTTGGAGTGGTGGTGTAGCATCAAACGTTAAGTTGAATAGAGTAATCAGACTGTATTCTGGTTTGAAAAGATGGTTTGTTTTTCCTCAAATGGGAGACGGTGGTTTAGCAGCTGGGGCAGCTTTATATGTTGCTCATGAAGAATTGGGTATAAGACCAAAAAGATTGGAAAACGTTTATCTGGGTTTGGATTATTCAGAAGATGAAGTGAAAAATACGCTACTAAAATATTCTGATAAGATAGATTTTGAGAAAGTAAGTTCGCCCGAAGGTTATGCTGCAGATTTAATAAATAAAGGCAACTATGTTTTTTGGTTCCAAGGAAGAATGGAGTATGGTCCAAGAGCTTTAGGAAACAGAAGCATTCTTGCTCCAGCAGATGATGAAAATGTTAAAGAGTTGTTAAACATTCAAGTTAAAAGAAGAGAATGGTTTCAACCGTTTTGTCCCTCTATTCTTGAGGAAGACTCTTCTAGAGTATTTGAAGATTATGATAATATTCCAGATAGATTTATGACAATGACATACAT
>JBMSAV010000087.1:0-4786 GCA_049414645.1 Candidatus Aenigmatarchaeota archaeon | reverse complement strand
TTATCTAAATCTAGCAAATAAATAATATTTTTTTTTATTTAAAGATTCTACATCATTAATCTTATTGTATATTATTATCAAAACGCTAGTGTGAATACTCAATAAATTATAAATTTGTATAGAGATTATTAATAATAATGGTGATATATGTTGTTATTTGAAAGGATACTCAGAAGGATAAAACATTATTATTTTATTTTTGAGAAACAACCAAGAGTTATATCGTCGATTGTTTATTTAGATTTAATAAAAAATTTAAGATTTCTTAATTCTAAAAAACTTAGCTTTATGTTGAATCATAATTTAAATAGGAATAGGAAGTCAGATATTATAAGCTTGTGGGGGGTAAAATACTATTTTAATAATGAAACGATTGGGATAATCTCTCATATGTGGACTACAAAGGAATGTATTAAATTCGAGGATTTTCTACCAAAAAATGGAGATATCGTATTTGATATCGGAGCATCGATAGGTGTTTATACTTTGATTTATTCGAAACTTGTTGGAAAAAACGGCAAAGTATTAGCGTTTGAACCAAATAAGCATGCTTTCGATCTGCTTGTAAAACACATGAAAATTAATGAAAGTAAAAATATAATTGCCCTAAATAAAGCTGTTTGGAGTAAAAATAAAACAATAAAAATGAAGCGTGAAGATAAGATATCACTTGATAGAGTTTTTAATAAAAATAGTAATAATGTCTATTTAGTTAAGACAGTTACAATAGATAATGTTACAAAGGAATTTTCATTAAAAAAAGTTAACTTGATTAAAATTGATGTAGAAGGCTCTGAGATAGAGGTATTAAAAGGAGGAATTGAGACCTTAAGAGAATTTAAACCAAAACTGATAGTAGAAGTTCACGAGCGCCTAGGCATAAAAAAACAAAAGATAGAAAGAATGTTAAAAAAACTAAATTTTGAGTTACTTCATGAATATAAAGTTGATGATGGAACATACGAAATGTTCTTTGCTTAAATTTTGATTCATTTTACAACATATAAGAGAACAACTTGAAATTACAGATGTTAACAATTGGTATTTGAAGCAAGGAAGATTGAAAGCGATAAAATTAGAAGGATATTGGAGCGATGCAGGTACATTTTCTTCTTGGCTTAAAGCAAACATCTTAAGATCATCTTTAGTCAGTTCACAAATTTTAAACCATGTTAATTTGAAAGAATTGATAGAAGATTTATTTTGAAACAATAATTATCAAAATACAAAAACATTAACTTATATTTATTTGAGTTTTTTTATTGATGCATCAATAGCATCTCTTATCAACTTCTTCTGGCTAGTTAATGGGTAGGAATAATAAAACATTTCTAATATACCATTTGAAACATCCAACAAAACTAATCTACCATTTTCTGTTTCGCATAAATAGCCATAAACTCCAAGCTGAAAAACGCCTCTTAATACTTGATGATATCTTACATTCTCTCTTCTATAAGTCTTGAATTCTTCGACAGTTATTTCCCCATTCCCATTTCTAAAAACTCTATCTGGTGCACCTCTTATGACGTGCATTTTATCTTCATACAAGTAAAATCTCTCATAAATATAAGTCCCATTTTCATATCCAAATAGTTCATGTAAAATCTTGCCTAAGCCCAAATTATAATTGTATTTTATTCTTTCTTTAATTTCATTCAAGATACTTTTACTTAATTTCATTGATCTATACTCTCTTTCTCCAATTTTGTAGTCTTCTAGAATTTCTCTGTAAATTTCTCTAATTAGCTCATGAAAATTTGCGTTTATTCTTGCTCTATAATTGAGTTTACTGTTTAAAAGATTGTCTGCTAATTCTCCGGCAGAGAAAAAAGCATGTATTAATGTCCCTTCTGAGGAAGTTTTCATTTTATATTTGATTTTCGAAAGTTTAAATTATTTTTCCGTTTTTTCAATGAATTAAAAAATAGATAAAATTTCAACCAGTCACATTTACTTTTAAAATCGTTTGTCCATAGCAGCCTTGCACACATTGCTCTATTGGCTTACCATTTTCATAAACTTTAACAAAGTACTGAGGATTGTCAATTAACATTTGAATGAATCTGCTTGGATAATTATCTGCATAACCTCTATTCAAAGGATCTATGCTGCTTTTTTGAATCCAAAGATAGTCAATTTTATTTTCTTTCAAAACTTTTAGCGTGTAACTCAAATCGTTGCTTAGCAAAATATCAGCTAAAGCTGGTCCCATGTTTCTATCACTACACCAAGCTCCATTATGCCCCCAAATCGTTGAAATTGTTTCATTCGGTAAAGTATTTTCTTTTATCCATTTACAAGCTTCAAAAAAGCTTGGATCCCAAACTTTTACTTTGTATAGAGTATCTAACCTAGCTTTAGCAACTGAAAATGAGAATACAACAAATGCTAGCAAGATTAAATAACCTAAGTACTTGGAATGTTTTTCTATAAATTCAAAAAGTTCTTTGTAGAAGTAAGCAGCAACAAAAGCTACAAAAGAAGCAAAACCTAGTGTATATCTTGCAGCGTCTTCCGCTCTCCCTCTTCCAATCTCAGCCAGTAAAATAGCAAAAATGAAGAATGTTATAAAAATCAAAATAGAAGTTTTATCTCCTTTTAGATAAAATAAAACCAAACCACTAATGAATGGTAGAATTGTGAAAAAAAGACCCAAATCTGTTTGAAAATAACCGAAGCCAATTGGGAGAGAAGCATAAGCAAAACCCAGGTAATTCATTAATCCAATTGAAAATGCTGAAGCTTCTGTTCCTATTGGAATTGCTTGTCCAACAAAGCTGTATTTTTCTTCAAACATATCAAACTTACATTGAGAAGTTTCAAAAAGACTACCAATATATGGTATTGAAAAACAAATAGGAGTTTTGTAAATGAGTAGATTTCTTAATACGTAGCCTGATGGTATTAAAATGAGCAAAATGAATAATAGAAAATAGAGTTTTATTGTCGATAAATATTTCTTTTCTGAGAAAAGCTCGTACAAAAAGTAAAGTGAAAAAATAGCATACAAAGTTAAAGCAAATTGATTTGTTAATAAAGCTAATGAAGCAAAAATAGCAGACAAAAGAAAGAATCTTTTATTTCCTTCTTTAATGAAAACTAAAAAACTTAGGAAAGAGGCTGTTACAAAAAATAGAAGTAAGTCAGCATAGTAAAATAAAACAGTGTAAGTCAAAACACTTTGAAAGCTTATCAAAAGCAAGGAAGCAAAGAAAGCTGTAATTTCATCGCTAATTCTTTTTACTAAAGCAAAAGTTAGCAAACCTAAGAAGAAAGTTATGATTAGAGTTAGAGTTTTGGCAACAATTTCATTTATTCCAAAAATAAAGAAAAAGCTTGCTAGCAAAAAATTCCAAAGAGGGGGTCTATAAAAACCGTCTCTTATCAAAGCGCTTCCTTCAAAAGGAATGTACTTTGGATATTCTAAATTTCTAGCAATGTGCCTTGCCATACTTGCATGAAAACCTTCATCTCCAAAAGAAATGTTTGTTGGTAAAACAACTTTCAACTCAAGGTAAAAGTATACAAAAGATATAAGTATCAAAAAAAGCAACAAAGGAGATTTTATTGTAATTTCAATTTCTTTTTCGCTTTTCTGTTCCATTATTTCTTATTGCAGGTTTTAAATTAAAAATGCAAAAATGGTTAATGAAATTTGATGTTAAGAGATCTGTAAATGAATACTGGGATTTGGCAATTCTATTGTTAATTGTTTACATAGGTTTTAATATAAGAAGTATTAACGTTCCGAATATCGTTGCCGATTATGATCCATGGTGGTATTATAGGCATTCTGTTACAGTTCTTAAATATTGGTTTGACATGCCAAAATGGGACATTCTAAGTTTTTACCCTCCAGGAAGACCATATGAAGTTCATTTAGGAGTAGAGTATACTTTAGTAATTTTCTACAAAATAATCAGTAATTTCGTTAAAATTACATTCATGGAATTTTTCATAATAGCTCCAGCTATAATTTCCGGCTTGTCAGCAATTCCAGCTTACATAGCAACTCGCTACTTAACAAAAAGTAAAATCGCCGGATTATTCTCTGCTTTTTTTGCTGTTTTAGCTCCTTCTTTTATAGGTTATTCGGTAGCTGGGTATATGGATAGCAAAGCTTTTGTCGTTTTCTATTCATTTCTATCGATTTTCTCTTTGATGTTTGCAATGAAAAGAAAAGATGTGATTGGTTATTTAACTGCAATTATCGTTAACTTACTTTTTATCTACACTTGGTCTGGAGGAGGATGGTATCCATTAATCGCATTTCTATTCTTCATTCCCGCAGTTCTAATATTCAGAATTTTCGAATATATTATTCACAAAATGTCTTTGAAAATAGAGTTAAAACCAGTAATAGAAGAAGCAAAGTCTTTAGTGATTCCATTTTTAATCGTTATGGCCACAATAAATGTTATAACACAGGTTTGGCTTAAGGAAAACATATTAAATGCAATTCTAGCTGCCTTAGGCTTTGCAGGTTTTGTCCCCACTTTACTTGTAAATATTTCTGTTGCAGAGCTTCAAAGCATAAACATTTTCTCTTTAGGAGGCTTCCAAAGAGTTGCAAGCAGCGTAGGTTTCTTACCAACAGTTTTAACTCTTTTTGGCTTACCAACTTTAATTCTTTTTAAAATTTGGAGAAAAGAAAAAATAGCCTTTGAAGAAATTTTTCTTTTCTTATTCGCTTTAGTTACATTCTACATGATTTTGCACGGAGTAAGATTTGCTTTAATTTTCTCTGTTGCGACTTCTTTGTCGGCAGGTTATTTCATTGGGA
>JBMSAV010000086.1:0-4481 GCA_049414645.1 Candidatus Aenigmatarchaeota archaeon | reverse complement strand
TGATATCTCTTATAAAGAAAATATTATTTGGAGAAAAACAACCTGAACGATTCAGCGATTCACAGCGATTTGAATCGATGAATCAATTGATTCGTAGCGATTTGAATCGAAGTGAATCGGAAAGAATCGATCTGAATCGATCCGAATCAATGAATCAATCGATTGAATCGTCCAAATCAACAATTATCTCTAGCGATAAAGAGGAAAAATCAACAATTTCTATCGATAAAGAATCTCTTAAGGTTGGCATGGCAGCTGGCTATATCTCACGTTCATTAATAAGTATAGAAGATGGAATAGAAAGAATAGAAATTTCAATGCCATCCAAAGAATGGATAACCATGAACATTCTTCCAAAAATAGAGCAAGTACAACAAGCAATATACAACATAAAAGAAATCCTAATGGATCATGAAAGAAACGAGGAAAAAAGATTTGAAGTATTATTAGAAGCAATAAACAAACTAAAAACTATAGCACCCTCACTCCCAGAACCGATAAAAACTGAAATTTTATCTACAGTAGCATCATTGAAATCTGCTACCCTAACCCCTAAAATGCAACAAATTCTCGATATTCTCAAGGAAAAAAGAGAAATTAGTTACCAAGAACTGGCTGAAAAACTTGGAATAACAACAGATGGCTTAAGAGGCATACTCTCCCGAATGGTAAAAGTATGTGATGAAATCGAGCGATTCGAAAAAGATGGTAGGGGATGGATAAGAATTAAATCGATTCGCAGCGATTTGAATCGATCAGAATCGCTAGATCAAAGCAGTAGACTAGAAATTAAAGAACAAAAAGAGGAAAATAAAGACCTTTCAGATATGCCATAAATTCACACTCTCAAAAATTTCGACTCAATAAGAGATAAAATGAAAAAGAAAAAATATCGAAAAACAGAAGAAAATAAGAAAAAATATAAAGGTTTGAAGAGCATGATTTTACCTTTTAGTCTCACTCACGATCTATAGAATTTCAAAAAACACGTTTCACAAACAATAACTTTTAAATAAAAAAATACAAATTTGTGAATGGAAGGAATCGAAAACGTATCAAAGATTCTCTGGAATTTGGGAATAACAATAACAAAAATAGAGAAAAATAGAATTTATGCAAAAGATTCTAACGGGGAGTTATTGATAAGAATTAGCAGTGTTGAGCCAAAAATCAAAACCTACGATAAGAGGATTATAGTTATTTCACCATACGTTGCAAAAAGAATAGACGAGGAAAGAATGAAGAAAATAATAGAAGGATACTCGCAACCAGTATTCATAAACAAGAAAAATCTCGAAGAGATAGCCCCATCAACTCTCTTCAAGATCGTAAATTATCTCAAGGAAAATCCTAATACTTACATAAAGAAGATCTCAGAAGACTTGAAAATTCACCCAGAGATAGTTAGAAGAAATTTGATAAAGATAAAAGATTACCTAGAAATAAAAGAATTTGGAAAGGGAATGAGTCTGCCTAAACTACCAAAGCTAATTTCTTTAAAAGAAGAAATACCAGCAGAAAAACTCAAAGAACTCTCTAAGACTAAAATATCAATTTTACCAACTAGAGATAAAAGGAAACGAAGAATTAGATATGAAAAAACAAGTAAATCTGAAGCCTTGCTTAAAGTACTAAAGTTTATAGAGGAAAATCCGGGAACATATTTAAGAGAAATCTCACGAGAAGTAAAAATATCTCCTTCTTTAGTTTACTCTTGCTTAAAAGAAGTAAGCGAATTTCTAGAGCTCTCGTCTCCAATTGGAAAAGAAGATATTGAATTGCCGAATTTGCCTATTTCCATAAAGCTAAAGCAAGGTTATACTGCTGAGGGGATTATAAGATACCTGAGATTCAAAAAAATGTTAAAAGATTTTTAATAATAATATCAAGTTTATGGGTTATTAGTAACAAATCTCGTTTTGGTTGTGACAATTTTTATAAATATTCAAAAACGTAAACTGGATTATAAACAATTATCGAAAGACTAGTTTCTTCTTTAAATTCTCTTATAATCGCTTCTATACTTGATTCGCCAAATTCTGGCTCCTCACAGGAAAATCAAAAAAATCTGGGATTTTTTTGAATTATACAATTCGTAAAAGAAAATTTTATACCAATAGTAAAATAATTAGTTAATGAAAGCTTTGATTGCAAACTTGGGCTTCATATTCCAAATTGCTGGTTTGCTTATGATTCTCCCAATTATAACAGCCCATTATTATAGCGAAACTGAACCAATGGTAGCTTTTCTGATTACTTCTCTATCATTCTTTTCAATAGGCTTTATGATGAATGCATTGTCAGAAAGAAAAGAATTAGATTATAAAACATCGTGCTTGTTAGTTTTACTGACTTTTATTTTGATAAGTTTAGTTGGAAGCATACCTTACTTTTACCTGAAAATATTCAACTCTCAAAACATCTTAGAGGATTTTGTAAATACTTACTTTGAAGGTGTCTCTGGCTTTACGACCACTGGATTAACGTTTCTTGATTCAAAAGATCTTCCCAAATCGTTAGTACTTTATAGAAGCCTTAGTCAGTGGATTGGAGGAATCGGAATAGTTTATTTAATACTTGCGTTTTTCTATGAAGAAAACATAGCAAATGGTATAGCTGAAGCTATCGGAATAAAAAAGTTTCTGACAAAAATTAAAAGCTCAGTTCTAGAGGTTATCTTTATTTATTCATTCTACACTGTTTTGTTCTTTTCAATTCTCTATTTTCTTGGTATACAAGATTTTGTAACAAACATTTCTTTAGTTTTTTCCGGTTTATCAACTGGTGGATTTATGCCAAGTATAGAAGTTAATCAGAATATTCTTTTGACTTTGATTGCAATTATGATTATAGGAGCGACAAGTTTTGAGATTCATCATGCAATATTCTTTAGAAAATGGTATAAACTAAAGTCTATGGAATTTTTGATCTTTATCTTGTTAATTTTTATTGGAACTATTTCTCTCTTTTTCTTACACAGTAAAAACATAACTAGCTCATTCTTCCATTCAGTATCAGCTCTATCCACAACTGGTTTTAATTTTGAAAATTTCTCAAGTATGTCAGAATCTACAAAACTTCTTTTTATAGCTTTTATGTTTATTGGGGGCTGTTATTTTTCAACGAGCGGTGGAATAAAGATTTACAGGTTAATAACCCTTTTCAAATCCGTAAAAATAGCAATAAAAGAAAAGTTGGGATTTAATGAAGAAAAAATAGATACTTCTGAAGCATTGATTTCACTTTTGACGATCAGTTTTTCTGCTTTGATAGTTTTCGTTGCAGCATTCGCCTTCACACTTTACGGAAATCCCTTTACTGACTCGCTATTCCAATGTGTTGCAGCTTATTCTACTGGAGGAATTTATCTAATGAATTTGAACTACAATACATTTCTGAAATCAGTTTTAATATTCTTGATGATTATAGGAAGAGTTGAGATATTTGTTTTCCTAGTTTCAATTAGTAGGTATAAATAAATGGGGGAAACTATAATTCTTGGAAAATCATTTTTTATTACTGTAATAATTAAATAACCTTAATGGAAAAAGAAAGGTTAGACTATTGGCAAGACGTAGAAACTTATGAAAAATATGTATTCGATTCGGAAGAAGGTAAGAAGAGAATTGAAGAAATGGAAAAATACTTTGCAGAATTTAAAAATTTTCTAGGAAAAAGGGTTCTTGACATAGCATGCGGGGCAGGATTATTTTCATTTTGGTTAGAACAAAAAGGCTATGAAGTAGTCGGAGTTGATATAAACAAAAAAATGATAGAATTGGCGCTAAAAACAAAAAAGAAATATAAATTTAAATCTCAGTTTTTGTTAAGCGATGCAGTGAATGTAAAACCAGAAGGAAAATTTGATAGTGCAATTATTTTCGGAAATACTCTTTTCGGTCTTTCACCAAAAACTTTTGTTCACATAATCAAAAACGTTAAGAAGCATCTTAAAGAAAATGGCTATGTGATTATAAACTATAGAAGTTTGCTGGAGAAATTAGTGAATAAAGAATGGAAAGATATATACTTTGATTCAGAGAGAATAGCTAGCTTCAATTTAAAGTATGATGACTCTCAAGCTGGAATAACTAAGCTATATGTGGATTTGACTGGAGAGAAACTACCAATCAAAGAAACATTTTATGCATGGTCAAGTGGATTTTTAGAGGCAATAATGGAAGCTTTAGGTTTTGTTTTAGTAAAAAGAATTAAAACTGAAGTTAGCATGTGTGAAGTTATGGATATTTATCAACTAAAATCAAAAGAGTGAAATTGCAAAATTCTAGCAATAACAGAAGTTGATATATAAGTTTTGCTATAAGATTATTCCAACTTGATTTCAACTTTCTTCATAAGCTAAAGATAAATTTCATACAGTCCCAAGTACTCTCCCACGAAGGTATTTTTATATAGTACTTACAATTATACATTAGTAAATATAGATTAAGGTGATGATAATGGAAGATAGAGATAAATTA
>JBMSAV010000085.1:0-19034 GCA_049414645.1 Candidatus Aenigmatarchaeota archaeon | reverse complement strand
TTCTTCTTCTTCCCAGCGCTTTATTTCTTTAGATGCTTTCTTTATTCTATCTATTACTTCATTTAGATTATGAGAGTTCGGTATTCCACAAGTGTTTCCAACTCCAACTACCATTATAACTTTTTCTTTACTCTCTTTAATGTTCTCCTCTATTCTTTTTTTAACTTTAAAAACTGCATCTAATATCTCTTCTTTCATATTATACAAAGCTTCCTCAGGGCTCATTTTTATTACATAGCTGTCTAATAAAACTTTCCTTTTAGTTGCAATATCTTCTATTATCGCCTTTTCCACTCCTATACCACCAATAGCGACTCCTATGCCCTCGGCTATATCGCCACTTTTTTCACTTTCTAGCTTTACGGCAGCATCCACCGTTATAACTTTCTCGACTTTAAATCTATTTATCAATTTTTCCACAGCTCTTCCTAACTTGCCCAATCTAGCTCCCGGACCTTTAGCTTTTACCACTATAATCTTTTTACCATTCAACTTTTCTATAGAATAAACAACGTTATCTATTTCTCTAACTTTATTCTTCATCATAGAGGCAGCTAGTAGTGGCCCTGCTGAATCTCCTATTGGATAACCATCTATTAAAGCTTCGACAGCTTTATACAATGATTTTGAATATCTTTCTATAAGAGGCAATTGCATTTGAATCAACAATCCTAACTGATAACTTTTTGTCTTCTCTATGAGATTAATATAATGCTTTACTATTTTTGAAAGATGATACAAGGCAATTTGGGCCGAAATCGCTGAAATAAAATTCCATTTCTCTTCCTCATTTAGATTTCTGGCAACTTTATCTGCAAAATACTTAAACTTAGATTCTTCTTGATTTACCAGATGTTCAAACTTTTTTATTATTCCAAAAGGATCTAAAGAGACTGGGGGTATTAAGTAAAAATCCAAAAAAGTCTTAATTTTATCATCCTCTTCCTTACCCCCCTTTATTTTCGATAAAATTTTCTTTCTACCTTTTTCAGTAAGATCATCCAAAATCTGAGCCGTTTTAAAAAATCGGCTCAAGAGTTGGTATAGTAGAAGCCTTGGGTAAAATGGGTAAAAAAACATCATAAAGAAGAAAATTAATATCCAAATTATACCAAAAACATCAATTTGAAACTGGGCTATAGGACTCATACTTCATAAATTATCCAACTGTAAATATAAATACTTTTATCTACAAATATAGCTTATGAAGGGTAAAGTTTTACTTTTTATCTTTTTACTAGCAATTTTAGCTTTGCTTATCTACTTTAGACCAATTCAACTTCCAAATTTATCATCTATAACTGGTTTCTTTTCCAAAATAATTTCTTCTCAAAAACCTACTTATTTCCAGTTATATGTAGATAGTATAAAAGAAGGACAAACATTCCAGTTATTAAATACGACATTTTCTGTTAATGGGATATGTACAACTCCAATATCAATAGGTAAAGTCTCTATACAAACAACTTCCATGCCTTGCAAAATAGATTTATATTCTCCAAACGGAGTGATGAAAGTTTATGGCAAAAACATTTATGTTGAAGCAACCTCACCTTTAATAAAAATAAATGGTTTCGAATATATTACAAACGAAAAGATTTCCTTTCAAATAAGCGTGAGTTCTCTATTTTCAAGTGTCTTCTCTCAAAATATAATAATTAAAGATTTTAAAGGAAGATTTGAAAAGCTTTCAGATAGCGGAATTTCAATGATAGTTAACTTCCCACCTTGTTATAGTATAGAGATTCTCGACTTTTCAGGAAGTTTTTTAATGTCAAATCAAACAATACTTTTAGGGAATGGTAGAGTTAGCTATTGGTGCGAAAATGTTAAAAACAAAGTATGAACCACCTAACATTGCATTATTTATAGATGGGCCTAACATGCTTAGAAAAGAGTTTTCAATAGATTTAAGAGAATTGAAAAGGAGAGTTTCAAAATATGGTAGGCTTGTATTGGCAAAAGTTTTTATAAATCAGTTTGCTCCCCAAAAATTAATAGAGGCTATAATAAATGAAGGTTTCGAACCTAAAGTTGTTCTTGCGAATAAAGAAGAAGAAGGAAGCGATGTTGATGTTGCTTTAACAGTAGAAGCAATGGAGGCAATATTGACAAAAGAAATTCAGATAATTGCATTAGCTACTAGAGATGCCGATTTCCTACCACTAATACAAAAAGCGAAAGAATACGGAAAGAGAGTTATAGTTCTTGGCGCAGAGCCCGGATTTTCTTCTAGTCTAAAAAATTCGGCAGATATAGTAGAGCTTCTAGCTTAAATTTTCTATAATTTTCATAACTTCAGCTATATCAGTTCTTCCTCTAACCTTTGAAAGAACAATACCGATAAGTTTCTTCTTATCTTTAACTTCTCTTCTACATTCTTCAATAATCTTCACTATTTCTTCTTTTGTCAATGGTTTTAATCCAAGCTCTTTTACAGCTTCTTCAACACTTTTTCCTTCATTCATCTTCTTGAGTATGTCGTATGCTGCTTCCTTGAATATAAGCTTTTTATTTAAGGCATCGAAAAATTCTAATAGTTGCTCTTCTCTAATTTTAACGTCTATTTTTTCTTTTCTCTCAATTTCTTTAAGCGTCGAGGAAAGAATACTAGCAATAACAGTTGGCTCCACATTTTTAAAAGTTTGTGCTAACTTTTCAAACAAAAAGAAATATTCTGTTTTTAATAGACTATCTATAAGGCTTTTCGAAAGTTTGTACTCTTTTTCGTATCTTTCTATTATTTTGTTCAATGGTTCAGGAATTTCAAGATCCTTCAAAATATCTTCTGCTTTTATTGGTTTGATGTCTGTTTCAGGATACATTCTTTCAGCCCCAGGCAGAGGTCGCATAAATTCTGTAGATCCGTCCTCTTTTGCTGCTCTAGTTTCTTTTTTAACTTTTTCTCCTTTTTTTATTAAATCAAGCTGCCTTTCAACCTCTTTTTCTATGACCTTTGAAATCAGTCCTAACCTTTGTATCCCCTTTATCTCAACTCTTTCTCCCCCCTTTATTGAAACATTAACATCTTGTCTAATCGCTCCTAGTTGACTTTTAATTTTCTTCGTCGAAGATGCTATAAGAAATATTTGGTAAGCTATTTCTTCTATCTCTTTTGGTTCAAAGTTTTCTATAATTCCGGTATCTACTTCTACCAAAGGAACTCCTAGCCTGTTTAGTTTATAGTAAACACTACCATTTTCTTCTCTATCTATAGATGCTGCATCTTCCTCCAAGCAAACTTGTGTTATTATAATTTTCTTTCCTTTAAATTCGAAATAACCATCATACCCAATTATCATTGTTCTTTGAAATCCGGAAGTGTTGCTACCATCTATAACTGTTTTCCTCATAACAAAAATTTGATTAGGAATTGTGCAATTAAAAAGTTTAGCTATTTGCAACGCAATTTTTAGGGCTTCAACATTTGGATAATGAGGAGGTTCTTCATCTAATTCAACTAAACAACTCTCATTCTTAAAGACTTCGTAATAAAATGTTCTATTTTTCAAATATTCAAATTGAGCTGCAATGTCTATTTCTCCCAGTTCACTTGCTACAGGATGTAATTTTCTCTTCACTATTTTTATAGGTTCTCTTTCTTTCATTTCAGTAGAACAATTACAAAAAAGCTTTTTATTTACATTCAGTTGAAAATGTATTTCTAAACCAACTTTTAAACCCAATTCTTGATAGTTCATGGTTCACTCCTCTCACTTATTTCTCCGGCGATGTTCGTTAACATCATTTTCTTTATTTCGTTCATGTCTTTTGTATGCCCTAAAACAAACATTAACTTTACTAAAGCAGTTTCTATAGTCCAGTCGCAAAGATTTCCTATAACACCCGCTTTTTCTAAAATTCTTCCTGTAGAATAAACGTTCATATTTAATCTTCCATAAATTGTTTGAGAAGCAAATACTATTGGAATTCCTTTTTCTATTAGCTCTTTTATTGTTGGTAAAAAACTTCTTGCTAGCTTATCGTTTCCCGGATTTACTCCCACATGGCCCAAGCCAGTAGAAGCTATAACAATACCATCGTAAAATTTGCTCATCTCTTTTAAAAGTTCAGGTTTAGCTCCAGGATGAAAATAGAAAATTCCAACGTTTGGATTTATGTTAATATCGAGTTTCAACTTTCTACTTTTATCTCTTTTCCTAAAGCTTGTTGTGAGATATTCAATTTTTCTTTCAAGGTAGTTAACTCTAGCAAGAGGAGAAGTGTTTATTGACTTAAATGCATCTCTTCTACTAGTATGCATTTTTCTAACTTTAGTTCCTCTATGAATAGCACAATAGTCATCATTCATACTTTCATGCATACAAACAACAACTTCTGCTATTTCACCTTTTGCAGCAAATAGAACAGCAGAAACTAAATTAACTATATTGTCGCTACTTCCTCTATCACTACTTCTCTGAGCTCCAACTAAAACTACTGGTACTGGTAGATCTTGTAGCATAAAACTTAAAGCAGCGCTTGTGTAATGCATTGTATCAGTTCCATGCATACAAACAACACCATCCACCCCACTTTCGATCTCTTTAGAAACTTCTTGAGCAATAATTTTCCAGTGTTCTGGTTGCATATCTTCGCTAAACAAATCAAAAAGTTTTCTTGCTTTAATGTTAGCCATCTCTCCTATTTCTGGAATTGCTTCAATTAACTCTTCTGGAGAAAATGAAGGGAAAACGGCCCCTGTTCTATATTCAACTCTACTTGCTATTGTTCCCCCACAAGCTAATATTGAAACTGTTGGTTTATTTGAGTCAAATTTCTTTGTGTTCGGTTTTTCTAGCAATCGTTCTTCCTTTTTTTCTATTAATTCAACTTTCGTTTCTTCCCTCAACTTTATTCCTATATTGTAACCATTGTTCATCTTGATAACAATAACATCGCTTTCTACAAATTCTGTTTTTGGCATTAGAATTCCTTCTATAGAATCTACTTTTATTTTATCGCCAACAGAAATTCCTTTACTTTTCAAAATATCATAAGCATCCATAAACTATCTTGTTTAAAAAAATAAATAAAGATGGAATTAACCAAAAACAAGAAAACTCCACCAAGGCCTGTTTATCGTTAGTGTTGTTCCATTGGTTGCTGCGATTTCGTAGTTTACTTTAATATTTACTGGAATAATTCCAAGAAATCTTCCTGACTTTTCTGCAGCTACTGTATAAGCTGGAATTCCTTGTTTTCTCTCAAGTATAATTTCTCTTACTTGCTCTTTTATTCTTGTTTTTACCATCTCTGGAGTTTCATTTATAGTTTGATTAGTTTCACCATCTTCTATTGTATTGTTTTTAACTTTGAGTGTAATTATTGACTTAACAACAACACCCCCTACGCTTATTGTTACATTATCTCCAGGTTCTATTATAATGTTTTTGCCATTTACTGTTACTACAATTCTTGTTACATTGAACAATGTCTCGTTTTCCCACTTTACATGTTTACCAACAACAACTTCTTTAATTTCTTCCATTCTTTCCATGTTTATTTCACGTATTTTTTCTACAAACTCCTTAACTAATTCTTTTCTTTTTTCGTTATACTCTTTAACGATTTCAGCAAGTTTCTCTCCAGTCAAATTTTGAGTTGTTATATTATTGATCATTTCCTCCTTTAACTCTTTCATTTTTTCTCTAAATTCTTCTACAGTTTCCATTTTCTTTACTGCAGCTTCTATTGCTATAGGTGCAACAGGCATTGGTTGAGGAAAGCAATCTTTGAATTCTTCTTTCAATTTTGCTAATTCATTGAGTTTTTCTTGAGCTATTGTCATGTTTTTCTCTTCTCTTACCCCCTCTACAATTTCTTTCATCTTTTCTCTGATTTTCAAGCAAGATGCTATTTTACTTTCGTTAATAGGGTATTTTACAGCCTTTCCTGGTCCACAAATACATTTTTCATTTACACACATTGGAGTATCTAATCCAATAACAGCAGGACAAACTATTCCTAAACAATCTAAATCACTTTCACATCTCTTAAACCTTTCCTCTTTTTTTATAAGCTCTTGGATTGTTACTCTACTTATTTCTTCTGGTAATCTTTGCATCTGAGCTTGTGTTATTATTGAAGTTAATAGTATTGCCAGAATTGTTATTGAGACTAAAGCGAGCCTCTTCATAATGCTCACTAATTTCACTTTTTTTCTAAATTTAAAACTATACTCTACTTATAAATCCTGGCCTAGGAGAATAAATAACTCCTTCTTGCTGCATTTTTCTCAAAATATCTTCTATATCTTCTATTCCACTAGTTTTACCTCTTTTTAAAATTTCATCAAATGGAATTTCCTTACCATAAGTTTTCTCCATATCTTCAATTATTGATATTACTGTTCTAATTTTACTCCTTTGCATAGCAGTAGCTCTAGCACCCTCTAGTCTATCAATATCTATTGTTCCTGTCTCCGGTTCAAAGCCCAATTGTCTTAAGGAAATGCTCATTAACCTTATAGCCCTTAGGGCATCTTCCTTTGTTACTTCATTTCTTAATTGAACTCTTGCAGAAGCTTCCGCCAATCTTATTAAAGCTTCATACTGTCTAAAAGTTATTGAAACTGGAGAACCTTCAATGTATTTACTTCTTAAGTTTAGAAAGAATTTTTTAATTTCATCAGCTGCTTCTTGAGTTAATTTAGGATGACAGTTTTTTCTTGCATATGCTACATATTTTCTAAAAAGCTCTGGAGGAATTGGAGGTTCCAAACTTCCATTTAAATGTCTTGCTTGTATTAAATGAGATATAACTTTTTCGTCAGTCTCTGGATTAGGGATGTCTCTCAATGCAAACTTTAAATCAAACCTGCTTAGAATTGTTTCGGGAACTTCGATCTGTTCTTTTATTGGTAGATAAGGATCAAATCTTCCAAATTTGGGGTTCCCCCCAGCTAGTATAGATGTTCTTGCAGGCAAAGTTGCAACTATATTAGCCTTTGCTATGGATATTTGTCCCATTTCCATAGCTTCATGCAAAGCTATCATATCTTGCTTGTCTATTTTTTCAAATTCATCAATAGACAAAAGAGATTTGTTGCAGAGAACTAAGGCTCCCGCTTCTAAAACCCAGCCACCAAAAAGCTCTTCATCTCTAACTACAGTTGCTGTTATACCAACACCCGTTATTCCCTTCCCGCTAACATACCTTGCTCTTGGAATTAGAGTTGAAGCAACTTTCATTAGTTGACTTTTGGCAGTCGAAGGGTCTCCGATTAATAAGATATGGATTTCTCCTCTTACTCTCGACTTGTCTTTTTGAATATGCTCCTCTCCTCCAAAAAGCTGAAGAGCAATGGCTAACTTAACATCTTCCAACCCAAAAATAGTTGGTGCAATCGATGCAACTAATTTTTCATAAATTTGTGGATCTTTTGCTAATTCTATTATTTTCTTTTCATCTTCTTCTGTAATTTCAATTTCTTCCCATTCTGTTTCAACGCTTTCAACGTGAATAGCATCCAAATAAATTTCCATTTGTCTCGAAATACTGCCTTTAACTCTTCTCGGCAATTGTCTTAAAATTCCAACAACTCTTATTCTATTGCCAGGATCGGTTTTATACTGCATTTTTGGAGTTACTAAATCTTCCTTCAAATATACTATTAAATCTGAAGGTCTTTCCCCGCTTGTTATTTCAAAGGGTTCTTCTATAACAATCCATCTTGTATCATAAAACCTTTCGCTAACTTGCTTGAACCCCTTTTTGTTTCCACAATTTTGACAAACTTCTGGTGTTTTTAAGGTTCTTGCTTCTTGTTTAACAATTATTAATTCTCCACAAGATGGACATTGAAAAGTTATTTCATAAACTTCAGGTCTAACTTCACTAGCTCTCTTAACTATACCATCTACTACTATTAATTTGCCAACGTGTTCGGCCCTCAAGTTTCTTATTCTTATACTCCTATCTTCAGGCAAATTGAAAAATCTTAGATGAAACCTTTTTTCTGATAGTAAGGGATCTAATTCTCCTAGCGAAGCTTCTACTTGATTTATTATTTCATCCGGATTTTCAAGCAAATAATCAGCAATTTCAATATCGTATTTTTCTATTTCTGAAAAATCGATATCAATAGAGTTTTTACCTTCTGTAGCTGCTAATAAAATCTTATCTTTATAGTTATCTTCTAAAAATTCTAGAAACTTTTCGAAAATTTTTTCTTTCTCCATGATGAAATTTAAGTAAGTTATTTAAAACTTTATAAATAAAAATGCGATCATTCAAAAAAATAGAAAAATTAGTTTAATACTATTCAAAAGCCTTTATTTCCTTTAGCTTCTTATATACTTTTTCTATTGCATTTTTTATATCTTCCACCTTTCTAGTTCCGGTGCAAACAATTTTACCAGAGCTAAAGAAAAGGAATGCAACCTTAGGTTCTTCCATCCTATAAACTACTCCTGGGAATTGTTCAGGCTCATATTCTGTGTTTTCAAACTCAAAGGCAATCTTATCCAGGTTTAATCTCTCTTTGAATTTTGCTGATGTTACAATGTTTTGAATTTCTACTTTATAATTGGATGGTATTTTTATACCAGCTTTTCTAATTTTCTTGAATATTAACTGTATTGCTTTTTTTAGTTCATTCATGCTTCGACATCCTGTGCAAACAATTTTACCTGAGCTGAATATTAAAGCTGCTGCTTTAGGTTCTTCCATCCTATAAACTACTCCTGGGAATTGTTCAGGCTCATATTCTGTGTTTTCGTCCAGTAATTTGTTAAGAGGTATTCTAACTCCAAGTGAAATGGATGCAACTATATTTTCAACCTTAAGATTGAATTCTGTCATCCTTTCACCGAAAGATTATTTGTTTTCGTCTTTAAATTTGTTAATACTCTAATAAAAAGCTGTTAAGCTTGAATATCGGTACAATGAAAACATTATTAAATTCGTAAATTCCTTCATCGAAAAGAGTTATTATCATAGGAATTATCTTTTTGTCGTAACCGACGAAAGTCTGTTTTATTGCCTCAGTTCTTTCTAGCTGCTTCTCCGCAGCCTTTTTTATATGGTAAGTTTTATACCTACCTTTACCCCATTTCTTACAATCTATTATAAATACCAAATCTCTCTTTTCAGCAACTATATCAGCTTCAAATCTTTTTGATGTCTTGAACCTGAAATTTTTCTTTGTTTTAAATCCATGTATTTTGAATATTTCCTCAACTTTCTCTTCAAATTCTCTCCAATCAACGAGTCTTAAAACTTCTTCAACAGTTTTACCTTCTCTGATCATTTTCTCAATTTCTTC
This sequence comes from Candidatus Aenigmatarchaeota archaeon, assembly GCA_049414645.1. Classification (GTDB taxonomy): domain Archaea; phylum Aenigmatarchaeota; class Aenigmatarchaeia; order CG10238-14; family SpSt-28; genus SpSt-28. Next base: position 9,766 of record JBMSAV010000085.1, on the reverse strand, counting down.
AAGTTCCATATTAATCTTTAAATTTAATACACTTTCTATTTAACAAAATTCTCATAGCAAAATTAATGTTTATAATTACTAATTTAAAACTCTTACAAACAAAAAGCCTCCGTTTTTAGATCAACTTTATATATTACAACTTTATTTATATTGCACTAAGTTTATATAAGTAATGATATGAGATAACTGAAGGAGGTGTTAACATTTTAATCTGCGGCATCGACGAAACCTTCTAAAAAGAAGGCGTCAAGCAGGCCGCGGAGCAGTAATAGGCCCAATGGTATTAGCTGGGGTTTCAATAGATAGCAAAGATGCTAAAAAACTAAAGTATATTGGAGTCAGAGATTCTAAAGAGCTTAGCATTCAAAAAAGGGAAGAATTATTTAAAGAGTTAGAAAAAATAGCAAAAGATATTATAGTTGTTAAAATTTCTGCTTGTAAAATATCAACTTTTAAATCTAAAGGAATAAATCTTGATAAGCTAGAAGCTATGAAGATTGCTGAAATAATTAGCATGATTGATGCTGATAAGATTTATATTGACTCTATACAGCAAAACAGTAAGAAATTTGAGAATATGATTAGAGATTTTCTCCCCAAGGATAAAAACTTTAATTTAGTTGTTAAAAACTACCTTGATGAAAGCGTTAGCGTCGTTTCGGCAGCTTCTATAGTTGCAAAAGTTGAAAGAGATAAGGAAATAGAGGAAATCAAAAAGAAAGTAAATTTTGATTTTGGTGTTGGTTATGCTCATGATGAAAGGACTAGAGTTTTCATTGAAAAAATATTGCAAACAGAAGAAAGACCACCAAGCTATTTGAGAATACATTGGGAAACCGTTCAAGATATAGCAAGAAGGTTATTAGATGAAAATAAAAAAGTTAAAAAATGGGTATTAGAAGAAGTTTTAAAGCAAGATTCTTGGCAAAAAAAGATAAAACACTTTTTATTTGATAAATTTGGTGAAAGGGAATGTTAGTTAAAAAAATACTAATTGCTATAGTTTTTTTACTAGGAATTTTCTCAGGAGTTATATCTCTTTTCTCTAAAAGCCTTTTACTTTCTATATCTCTTTCTTTAACAATATATTTTTCATGTTATCTTGCCTTCAGAAAATTTTTCGATTTAGTAGAATTTTTTAAAGAAACTGCAATAGGGTACTTTGGATTATGGTTTATAGTTTGGATAATCCTTTTTAACATTTTTTAAGTATTGAAAAATAATTTTTCAAAAATTAATTAAAATTATGAAAATTTTAGCTTGCTCAGATATCCATTCGCCAGTTTTTTATCAAGATTTTATAAAGTCTTTAGAATCAATAAACGAAAAGGTTGATTTGATTATTCTTGCAGGAGATATTGTTGAGAGAAATACTGTTGAAAAAGAAATAGAAGAATATAGAAAGATCTACAACTCATTCTTTGGGAAATTCTTTGCTCCTGTAATTGCTGTGTTTGGTAATACTGAGTTTGATGAATATAGAGAAAAGATAAAGAAGGAAATCAGCGGAATAAGATTTTTAGACGACCAACAATTGGAATTGAAGGTTGATGAAAGTAGTATTCTTGTTTTCGGTACTACAGGATCTTTAGATGAGCCAACGAGATGGCAAAGAGCTAATATTGCTAATATAAAGCAAATTTATAAAAGTAGGATAGAAAAGGTAAGAAGTCTGAAGAATTACAAAGGTTTTAAGATAGTAGTAACTCATTATGCTCCAACATACAAAACGTTAGAAGGGGAAAATCCCCTCTTTTATCAACAATTAGGCAGTTTAGAGATGGAATCAGCAATTTTAGAAGCTAGACCCAATATAGTAATACATGGCCATGCTCATAATGGTTCTAAGTTCGCATGGATAGATACAATTCCCGTTTTTAACGTAGCTTTTCCAGTTAATAGAAGTTTGGTTTTGATAGATACAGAAAAAATAAAACCTGGATTGCAAAAGTTCGTTTAAACTTTTTTCTTTTGCTTTGGAGAGATGCTTCCAACTTTAGCTCCAGGAGGAGCCCTTCTACTAACAAATTTAGATGGTCTTGGTCTATGTCTTTTTCCTCCCCATGGGTGGTCTACAGGATTCATAACTACTGCTGCAGTTCTTGGAAAAATCTTTCCTCTAGCATGCAAGGCAATGTATTTCTTTCCAACTTTAACCCAAGGTTTCTCAATTCTACCAGCGTTAGATGGAATCCCAATAGTAGCTCTGCATCTAGCATCTAAAACTTTTTGTTTTCCTGAAGAGAATTGAACCGTAACTTTATCTCCACTTTTACTGATAACTATAGCGAAGCTCCCAGCAGCCCTGCAGTATTTTGGGCCTGAACCTGGATAACTTTCAATTCCAAAAATTTTTGTACCTTCTGGTATTTTTCCCAGCTCAACAACATTTCCATTAGATATTTCTCCATCATATTTTATAACCTGCCCAACATAGGCTCCTTCAGGAGCTATTTGCAATATTTCTTTATTACCAATTTTTACTTTCATCACTAATGCTGATGTCCCCGGATTATGCAAAATATCTTTAACTATTCCCTCCCCAGTTCCGTCAAAATATTCTATTCTACCTAAATATCTATGGGAAGGTGCTCTGTATCTTGGTCCTCCCTTTCCTCTTGCCCTAGCAATTATACGCTTTCCCATTAAACCACCTACAATATTCCTAATTTAACAGCTACATCGGTTGCCTTAAATTCTTTCTTTAATTTTATAAAAGCTTTCTTCTTTCCATCTCTTGTTATTAAGGTATTCACTTTCTCAACCTTAACTCCAAACAACTTTTCAAACGCATCTTTTATTTGATGTTTATCTGCATTTCTACTTACTATGAAAACTATTTTATTTTCCTTTTCTATCATTCCAACAGTTTTCTCAGTTACTAAAGGATACAATAAAACTTTAAAAGGATCCATATTTTTCACCTAATTTTAAAATTGCAGTTTTTGTAAATATTGTTAGTCTGCCAGCTTTGCCTCCAGGTGCTAGTTTCTCTACAGACAAATCTTTAACTTCAACTACTTCACAGCCGGGTAAGTTTCTAACAGCATTTCCTATTCCTTTATCTTCGTTAACAACAAACAAAATTCCAACTTTCCTCTTATACTTTCTTCCTCTCATCTTTCCTTTACCTGCTCTAATTTTTTTCTCCTTAGCTCTTTCTAGCTCTTTTTCTAAGCCGATTTTCTTCAAAAATTCTATAATTTCCTTAGTTTTCTTAATTTCTTCAATTTCATCATCTACAACTATTGGCAATTCTTTTAAATCATCAACTATATGTCCTCTCTTTTTCACATATTCTTTCGAAGAGGTTGCTGCTATAGCTGAAATTATTGCTTTTATTCTTTCTTTTTTATTAATTTTTTGGTACCAATTCTTTTCAGGTAATGGCGGATGAGCAGGTCTTCCGCCTTTTGTTTGAGGAGCAACTCTAGCTTGCCAGAAAAGCTGAGGAACAGTTTTGCCGTGCAATCTTTGATGTCTAGCAATCTCTCTATTCATCATAGTATATCTGGAACGTCTTCTACCATGATAATGAGCTGAAGTTCTTAAGCCGGAAAGTTTGTTAGGTCCATAAGGTTGCCTTTTATGACTTTGAATAGCAAGAAAAGCTCTCAATATCAAATCTTCTCTAACTGGCTGATAAAAAACTTTTGGTAATTCAATATTCTCTATTTCTCTACCATTAACATCAAAAACACTTACCATTAACCCACCTCTATACTTTTTATTTCATATGGCATTATTGGAGGCAGTTTTGAACGAATAGCTTTTCTTATCATTACTAGCCTTTTCTTGCTCCCCGGAACAGAGCCTTCTAGAATTATAAAGTAGGACTTAACAATACCGTATCTTATAAAACCACCATTTGGGTTTATTTCATTTCCATTACCAAACTTTAAAATTCTTTTGTTTAGTTCAGTTCTGGTCTGGAATCCCATTTGACCAGCCATAGGAACAGTCCACCTTACTTTTCCTGGCCTTTCTTGACCTAAGCTACCAACATGCCTTCTTTTTTCTTTGGCTTTTCTTCCTTGTATCTTAACTCCAAACCTTTTCACAGGACCTTGCGTTCCTTTTCCTTTAGTAACAGCAATGACGTCAACAAGCTCTCCTTCTTTAAAAACTTCGTTCGCTAAAATTTCTTTTTCCAACAAACTTAAAGCATAATCAACTTTTTCTTTAGAATCCTTTCCTCCGACTTCTATTTCAAATACTTCTGGTTTTTTCTTTCCGATTCCTGCTTTCTTTGGCTGAGTAGCAACTATCAATCTAACGTTAGAAACTTTTTCAGCAATCTTTTTAATTTCTTCAATTTTTTGTTCAGAATAATTTGACTTAATTTTTACTTTTCTTTCTAGCTCTCTCGGCAAATCTTTCGAATACACTTCTGTTAAAGCTTTCAAACCTTTTATTGTTTTTTGGTATAGCCTTACTCCAATGACCTTTAAAGGAGGTGCTTCTAGAATTGTTATTGGTATAGAAATTTGCAAGCCATAAGTAGGAGAATTTTTTCTATTATCTAAAGCAATTATATGACCCATACCAACTTTATAGGCCGCGAATGCAAGAGGAATCGTTTTTTCAATAGAAGGATAAGTATCTATGTTTGGGTAAATTCTAGCAGCTCTCTTTCTAGGGTAAAATGCTAAGCTTCCTTCTCTAGGTTTTCTTACTTCTGGCATTTAACCACCTCATAATTCTTATACTTTTGGTTTTAAAATTTAAGGTTTAAATAGCCTTATGGAATGCATTTTTTGTAAAATAGCAAGAAAGGAAATGCCTAGCGAAATAATTTATGAAGATGAAAATTTCATTGCTTTCTTAGATATACATCCGAGGAGCAAAGGAATGACTTTGGTAGTTCCGAAAAGGCATATTAAAAGCTTTGAAGAAGATGTAAACATTTCAAAAGAAATGTTTTTTATTGCTATTAAAACTTCTGAAGCTATAAAAAAGGCTTTATCACCAATAGCAATAAGCATTGCCTACATGCCTTCTCAAATTGAGCATTTACATTTAAGAATTTATCCATATTTCGAAAATGAAATTCCGTTGATAGAAAACAAACCTATAGAAATAAAAGCAGAAGAACTTAAAAATATCGCGGAAATTATAAGAAAGAATGTTAAAATAGAAAAACAAGAAGAAGTTAAAGAAGAAAAAAAGGAAGAGGAAAAAAAAGAGAAACCAAGAAGTGAGGAAGAGATTTTTTGGTTAAAAAGGAATTGGCTAATTGCTTAGTTTAATTTTAAATTTTCAGATATTAATTTAGAAGTATATGGCTGAAAAGAAATTACCAGATCCTGAAGGAATTTGTCCCTATTGTGGTAATCCTATTTACATCGGATTTTCAAAACATGTTTTGATATGCCGATTAAAGCGAATGTAAAGAAGATTTTTGGCTAAAAGCTATTTTTCACGCATTCGAAAGAAAAGCCTTGCCACAAGATTGTTATAAGTTACTTATGTCGATTAATTTCTTTCACACGTATGAAATTTTAAAAAGGTTAGTTAAAAATTAATTTTAGTAAAGATGGGCAAAATGGCAAAGAAAGATTTATTTTAGCTTTTAATTTACCTAGTGGAGTATACTAATTAAGAATGATTCAATTTTCTATTTGGGAAGTTGAAAAACTAGAAGCTCAACGAGTTTAGAGGAGAAATTTTTATTATAAATTAATTCTACTTTGTGTTTACTGTAAAATAAGTTTTTACTCACTTACTCGAGGAGCTAAAACCATTGAAATTCTTGCCTTTCCTTCATATTTAAAATCAATCCTCATCGGATAATCTTGCGCAAATTTTAAGTTAACTTCATCAGAAATCTTCGCTGCTTTTAATATTTTTTCCAAATATTCCAAGGGATATTTTGCTTTACTATCTTCTTTAACATTCAAATCAATAAGTCCTTCGTCTCCTGGCACTAACTCTAATTCTGTTTGGCTAACATCGCCCTCTGCTGTAATCTTAAAATTATTCTTTGTTGCATAGAAAGTTACTGCATCCGTTATAACGCTAGCATCTTTTATTGAATCTTCCAATATTTCAGGCTTTAAAGTTACACTTGCTTTAAACTCAAGCTGCTCTATTGGCGGGATTTCTTCTCTACTTATCTGAAGCAAAGGAACTGTAAATCTTCTCTTCGTTCCATCAAAAATTGTTAGAATGAGCTTATTATCAACAAATTCTAAACCAATTTTATTTGAACCTCTTGCCCTTTTTAGCAAAGATAAAAAGTTTGTCATGTTTAATCCAACTTCTCTTTCTTCTTCAACATCATATTCCTCAAAACTATCTTTTGAAATAAAAAGATCTATAACAGCAACCATAGCTCTGTCCGCAGCCGTTAAGCTAATTCCATTTTTACCAAACTTAAAAATTCCTTCGTCAATTATTTCTGCTGCGGTTGCTACTGAAGTTATTAATATTTCAGGCTCTGATGTTATTACCTTCATTCTTTCACCATATAAAAACTATATAAGTCTTAAATATAAGCTTTCCGCTTTTTTCCAAAGCTCTAAGTCTAACCCTTCCATATTCTGAATAAAATCTGCTCTAATTTCATCTTCCACCTTACTACAAAAAACTCTTACCAAGCTATTCTTTTCAACTTTAAAATTACTTATAATCTTTACTTTTCCCGTTTCATCAGAAAGAATAAAGAAATTTTCCTTAACATCTTCTACCTTCCCAATTAAAGAAAATTTAGTATCATCTTTCTCTATAGATCCAACTTTTCTAGGCTTATAAAATTCCATTTTATAATTTCAGCAAAAGCTTTTAAATTTTCGTGAAAGAATAATAATATAATATTAGTTCTTGCGATATATTATTCGTAACTAAACTAACTAATGATATTAAGGTGATGAAATGCCGCAACAAGCTTATGTTGCTCAAATAGGAGGCCAACCTGTATTAATATTGCCAGAAGGTACTTTGAGGTCTACTGGCAGAGATGCTCAGAAAAACAACATAGCTGCTGCAAAGGCAGTAGCTGATATAGTAAGAACAACTCTGGGGCCTAAAGGAATGGATAAAATGTTAGTAGATTCTATTGGAGATATAACTATAACAAACGATGGAGTAACAATTCTTCAGGAAATGGAAGTAGAGCATCCAGCAGCAAAGATGATGGTAGAAGTTGCTAAGACACAAAATGAAGAGGTTGGAGATGGAACAACAAGCGCTGTAATTCTTGCAGGAGAGCTATTAAAAAGAGCAGAGAGTTTATTAGATCAAGAAATTCACCCAACAGTAATAACGAAAGGTTATCAACTTGCTAAAGAAGAAGCATTAAGAGTATTGGATGAGCTCGCCATTCCAATAAACATAGATGATACAGAAACTCTTAAGAAAATTGTAGTTACCTCCATGTCTGGAAAATCCGGAAAAGAGGCAGCACCAAAGATAGCAGATCTGTTAATTGAAGCTGTTAGAAGCGTAGCCGAAGTAAAAGACGGGAAAATAAAAATTGACAAAGACAATATAAAAAGAGTAAAGAAACATGGAGCTTCTGTGGAGGAGACACAATTAGTTAAAGGAATAATCGTTGATAAAGAAATAGTTCATCCACAAATGCCAAAAACCATTAAAAATGCGAAAATTGCCTTGCTAGATTGTCCTTTGGAAATAGAAAAGACAGAAACAGACGCTCAAATAAGAATTACTTCTCCAGAACAACTACAAGCTTTCTTGGAACAAGAACAAAAAATGTTGAAAGAAATGGTAAATAAAATTGCTTCAGTTGGAGCAAACGTAGTTTTCTGCGAGAAGGGAATCGATGATTTAGCTCAACATTACTTAGCAAAGAAGGGAATAGCAGCTTGCAGAAGAATAAAGCGTTCTGATTTAGAGGCTTTAGCAAAGGCAACTGGAGCAAGAATAGTTAGCAATTTAGAGGATCTAACAGAAAAAGATTTAGGTTACGCTGAATTGGTTGAGGAAAAGAAGATTGCCGGAGAAGCAATGACTTTCGTCACTGGCTGCAAAAATCCAAAGGCAGTAACAATCTTTGTTAGAGGAAGCACGGAGCATGTTGTCGATGAGATTGACAGAAATGTTGAAGATGGAATAGGAGCTTTAGTATCAGCTCTAGAAAGTGGTAAGATAGTTCCGGGAGCCGGTGCTATTGAGGCTGAATTAGCAAAGAGAATAAGAGAATTTGCCGAAAAGTTTTCTGGTAGGGAACAACTAGCAATACAGGAATTTGCGAATGCTTTAGAAATAATTCCAAGAACTTTAGCAGAAAATGCTGGTTTAGATCCTATAGATATTTTGGTTGAATTAAGAGCAGCTCATCAACATGGAAAAGCTAGTTATGGTGTAGATGTCTTTTCAGGAAAGGTTGTTGATGCTCTAGAAGCTGGAATAATAGAACCTTTAAAAGTTAAATCTCAAGCAATAAAAAGTGCTGCAGAAGCTGCAGAAATGATTTTGAGAATAGATGACGTTATAGCTGCTAGTAGGCTAGGGAAAGAAGAAAAAGCCAAAAAGCCAGAAACGTCAAGTGAAGAATATTAATCTTAATTAGTTCTTTTTTTCTTTTTTTGTTAAAATTAAACTTTAACATTTAAATCTTCTTAAACCAATAAGATTTATGGAAGAAGAAAAAAAGCAAGAAGAGTTTGAGCTAATTCCTGTAACTCCTTTGAGGAGATTAGAAAAAAGAGTTGAGGAGTTGGAAAAGAAAGCTTCTATAAATGAAAAAGAGCTATACAAGGAAATAATTCAAATTATAAGAATGAATCAAGAGATTGTTGATGCTTTAATAAAGGCTAACGATTCTCTAAGAATAGAATTGTCAAAGCTACCCTTAAAGCTAGAAGAATTAACAAAAAAGATAGACGAACTCCTCGAGTTAATAAAGGCTGCGGGAGAAGAAGAAACGAAACCAATTGTTGATAATAAGCCATTAATAGAAAAAATTGAAAAACTTACAGAAATAAACAATAAAATATTGGAAAATAACGAGGCATTAATTTCTTTGCTTGAGGAAATTTCTAAAAAATTAACAAAACCCCCATTACCTCCAAAACCCCCACTACCTCCACAAAAACCTTTAATCCAATAGAAATAAAAGGTGGTTAGGATAAAAGCAGTTTCAGAAATAATTTCAGTAGTTATGATAGTGGTCATTTCCATTGGTTTAATTTCTGCAGCTTACCTGTATGGATTGCCTTTGATTCAAAAATCTCAAGATAAGTCAACACTTGAAAGAATAATTAGTTTTTTTGATTACTATAATCCTTCTTCCTTACCGCAAAAAGTAGAATTTGTTGCCAATACAGGCTTTACAGAAGTTTTAACGTTAGATGCTCAAGGAATTTGGGAAGTTCATCCTTTCAATGAAACTTCCCCCCTCAATAACTCTATTATCTTTTCTTTTTTCTCCAAAGTGACAAATATAAACATAAGTAAACCTATTTCTCTAACTACCGGTGAGTCCTGCCCACCAACAACAGGTACAATAGGAAAAGATTCCTTCTCTGTTGTCTGTATCTCTGGAAATCCCATCTATGATGGTTTCAATATAACTTATTTTATCTTTTTCCGAAATCTAATTCTTCCAATTAACGAAACTAATAACGTAATATATTCAATCCAGTTAATTTCACAAAATGGAGAAAGCAAAGCAGCTTCAAGCACAGGAAAGACTATTCGAATAAGCAGGCAAAGTGTAGACAAAAAAGAAAACTTTATAGTTACAAAAGTAAAAATAGAGATATCATGAAATCTCAAACTCAGGTTATTCAATTCATTTTGT
>JBMSAV010000084.1:0-10740 GCA_049414645.1 Candidatus Aenigmatarchaeota archaeon | reverse complement strand
CAGGTTTAAGATATAAGGTACTCATTCTAGGTACTGGCCCTACTTTTTCTTCTATATCCACTCTCGCATTTCCAGTTAATATCCCCCCTCCCTCTTCTGCTGGTAATGTACCAGCTGTAAGTTTTGTATGTAGAAAAGAATAGAAAACACCGTCTTTTATTATTGTTGTGGGTTTTTTCTCCACACCTTCTACATCATACTTATAATAAGAAACAGGTATAATACCTTTAAACTCTATTCTACTATCATCGATTAGTGTTACTTTTTTTGATGCTATCTTTTCCCCAAGCTTTCCCCTGAAAATAGAAGCTTTATTACTTTCAATAAGCCTGTGCGCTTCTACTAAATGTCCCGCCCCATACTCATGAATGGCTGTGCCCACAACTTTTCCATTTAACACTGCTTTATATGTTCCAGAAGTAAGGTTGAAGTTGTTATAACTAGAACGAGCTTTGCTAAATATTATGCATTCTTTTGCAGTATCTATGTATGAATTTAATATTTCTTTCTCTAAGATTCGTAATGTTCTTAAACCTCCAAATGCCCCATGAGTATTAGTGAATGAAAGAATTCTATTTTCTAAATCTTCACAAGGCGCTCCTATATCGCCAACTAAATACCAAGAAGAATATTCTTGTGTAATATTAGCACCATGCGAGTCTAAATACATTTCTAGTGATACACCGATTTCAACCGAAGTTCTAACAGATTTAATACCATTAATGCTTAATACGTTTTCGTTCAAATTCTTACAAATTTCTATAACTTCTGGAATGTCTACTTCTTCGAATTTTTTGTCGTTAGTAATGTCTTTAACTCTAATTTTTTCTCTTGATGGTGTTTTAGGATGTAAGAGTTTATATTCTGGTAATTCTTTTTGAGAATATAAATAAATCCCATAATTTTCCCAACCATTTAGTTCCGCTCTCCATAAAGCATTTTTTATATCTAATCCATCTTGCCAATAGTATGCTGGTTGAGACGGAGTATAATGTACAGAAACTAGAATCCTACTTTTGTAATACGTTTCATAACTTTCAATTTTATCATTTCTAATAGTAAATTTATGTACAGAATAGTTAGGAATATACACGGAAATAAATGGGGGATCCACTCCTCTTTTTGTTTTTATAGCATTAATATAGCTTCTTATTACACTTTCGCTTTCGGAAAGAATATCATCTTCATCAATTTCAAGAATTGGCTTTCTTTTTGTCATATTTATAATTTATAGAATTTAATAGAAAGTTTTAAATGAATTAAAACAATCTGGAAACCATTAATAGACTCATATGAAGAATAATAATGAAGGCATTTTGGGTTCCTTGGCTTCACATGCACCAACCTTTAGTTTTCATTGACGACAAGCTTGAGAGTAATTTGAAAAAAATGCTTTTGTCAAAAGATTCAAAAGAAAGTTGGGACGCAAAGTTAATAGCAAGAGCCTATAAAAATCCTGCAACTTATGTTGAGAAATTAGCTAAATTTGATCCAAAAGTTGTTTTAGATTTTTCTGGTGTTTTGCTAGAAAGTTTAAATCAGCTTTCTGGTTTGCTTGAAAATGTGTATGTAGGAGAAGAAAAAATAGGGAATATAATTGAAGCTTACAAGAGAGTTTTAAGAAAATACCCAAATGCTATAGAGTTTGCAGGTTCTGCTTATTCTCATTGCTATTTTCCTGTAACTCCAGAAAGAGATTGGAAGTGGCAAATAGAAGAATGGCGAAATGTTTTTTCTTCAATTTTTGGTGAATCTCATTTAAAAAGAGTAAAAGGGTTTTGGCTTCCGGAGATGGGAGTTCCTTCTTATGGTGATAAATTAGCTAGATTGATTAAAATATTGAGAGATTTTGGTTATGAGTGGTTGATATTGCCTCTGTTTTCTGTTAAAGATTATCATAAGCTAACTCACGAGCAAAAAATTTCTTTGATCGTTAAACCACATAAACTTAGAGTAGATAATCAAGAAATTGTAGTTTTCTTTTCATCGCCTTACTATTTTATAGACCAACAAGCAGGGGCATCAGCTTCTTATATCTATGATCAGTGTATAAAAACTTTCAAATTTTCAAAAGACAAACCCGCATTAATAATAACAGCAAGTGATGGTGAGAATGGTAATGTTATGATGAACGAGTTCTTCCCGCAAACTTTTACAGAATTTCATACTAAAGTAAAAGATGAGAAAGTTTCTTCTATACTGATTTCGGAGTTTCTAGAAAAATTCTATAAGGGAGAAAGGCTTGAGGAAGTAGAGTTAAGTTTACTTGGAGCTTCTTGGGTTGGAGGACATGAAAGATGGATATGGGGAGAAAAGAGAACAGAAATAGCTAGAAAAATAGACGAAATAAGTAAGATCGTTAACGAAAAAGTAAATGAAAAAAACTTTAAAGATATTTTGAGACTTTTGTTAATTTCAGAAACAAGTTGTTATGTATATTGGGGGACAGATTATTGGTTTTCTCAAGGAGAAAAATTGTTAAAGCTATTAAAAGATAAGATTGAAGAAAAAGCTTAAAAAGGTTTACCGAAACACTTTTAAATTATTACTAAATAAAATGAAACTTATGAGGATAGCTTTATTCTCGTGGGAATCTTTGCATTCTATAGTTGCAGGAGGCCTATCAGTTCATGTAACAGAGCTTGCTGCTGCTTTACAGAGAAAAGGTCATGAGGTTCATGTTTTTACTAGAATAGGAAATAACCAATCCATCTATCAAAATATTGATGGTGTTCATTACCATAGATGTCCATTTGCTTTTTGTTCTGATTTTGTTTACGAAATGACTAATAATATGTGTAAATCTATTGTTTATTATTTTAACGAAACAGAAAATTACATAGGAAACTTTGATATAATTCATGGGCATGATTGGCACGTTGTTTTGGCATTGGATGAATTAAAAAAGACAAAAGGAAAGAAAGTTGTTTTCACTCTTCATTCAACTCAATACGGAAGAGATGGTAATCATTTTCATGATGGTAAGGCAAGAGACATTTCTAACATAGAATGGTATGGTACTTATATTGCTGATAGGCTTATTGTTTGCTCAAATGCTATGAAAGATGAGGTCATGCGTTTGTATAGGGTACCAGAATGGAAAATAAGAGTTATACCAAATGGTATTTGGGCCAATAGATTTAATGGAACAATAGATGCATGGAATGAGGTTAAAAGGCATTTTGGTTTTGGGGTTTATGATCCAATGATAGTTTATGTTGGAAGAATGACTTACCAAAAAGGAGTTGATTTGCTGATAGAAGCAATTCCTGATGTTCTAAAGGATTTTCCGAATGCTAAATTTGTTTTCATTGGAGATGGTTATATGAAGAGCCAACTAGAAAAAAGAGTTAATGAACTAAACTTATGGCATGCAGTTAGATTTACTGGTTATATTCCAGATGATTGGAAGTTGAAAATAGTTAAAGCTAGCGATGCTGTTGTTGTACCAAGTAGGAATGAACCTTTTGGTATAGTTGTTTTAGAAGCTTGGAGTGCTGGAAAGCCAGTTATAGCAACTCATGGTACTGGCGCAGGCGAACTAGTATGGCATGGAGTTACAGGCTATAGAGTTTATCAAGCGCCAAATTCGATAGCATGGGGAATAAAGGAAATTTTGAGGAATCCAGAGCATGCAAGATGGATGGGAGAAAAAGGAAGATATGCCGCAGAAAAAGTTTTTAATTGGGATAACGTTGCTGAGCAAACAATAAAGGTTTATGAGGAGTTGCTAAAATGAAAGTAAAAAAGATTTTGTTGCCAAAATGGGTTCCTTGGTTCGTTTTAGTTATTACATTTTTTACAGTTTTACTATTTTATTCTGAGCTAAAAGATCAACAAAATCCGAATTTTACAAGCTTCATAATAACCGTTATTATGTTTGTTTTTATCCTCTTTGTTTTGTTTTTTGTTTCTTATAGACAAATTCCTTATTTGCTCTTGGCGGAGGTGAAAAAATGAAATGTTGGTTTTGTGGTAAAGAAGCTGTAGCAGTTTCGATGGGGGGTAAAGCTGTTTGTAGAGAGCACGCTAACGTTATTGACAGAATATGCTTTGCAAAATCAGACACAAGTACAGGATATGCAACTTATGAGTGGGTCCACAACGTAGTTCTAGCACCAGATGAATGGATAGAATGGGAGAGCTGGGAAGGAGGAAAGAAAGTTGTTAGAACCTAAACGACTCTAACTCCAGGCATTATCCACTTCTCGCTTCTCCATTCTTTTGATCTTTCTATTATTTTTCTTGGCGTAACACTCAAAGCTTCTTTTGCTTCCTTCATTTCTAAGCCAAGAGTAACTAAATAAGAAATCAAAACTTTTGGATCTTTAATCTGCCAGTGAGAAAGAGCACCCGAAGAAACTACTAAAGGAAACTTAAACTTTTTGTACAATCTGATAATCTCCATGTGATTTGCTAAAACGTTTTTTCTTATAAGACCTTCTGAATTCAAGACTTCCCTAAAATTTATTTCTATAGCAACTTCATTCTCTTTTGCCAATCTAGCCAAAACATGGTTTATTCCGCAATCTTTCCTTTCATAATCCGGATGAGTTAAGATATCAACTCCTCTATTCTCAACAGAAACCCTATTCATGAAATTTGTCCCCCCTCTAACTAAAAGTAAATCAAACTCTCTTCTTCTGTTCAAAAGTTTTTTTAATTCTAGCTTGTTTGTAGCTTCAAAACCAAGATAAATTTCAAGATTATATTCTTTACCAACTCTGTCAATTTCCGCTTTCAGTAAATCTTCTTCTTCCTTTTTCAACGGATAGGAAATAAAGCCGATACCTTTATAACCTAGTTCTTTTGCTGTTTTTACAATTTCTTCTAGAGTAGATTCACCAGAACTGAAAGTGCTATGTATATGCAAGTCATACATTTAATTCTTTTTCCTTCTAATTAAATAAATCAGAATTCCTATCAGAAGCCATATAGTTCCGACAATTTTTGCATTGTTTTCAAGGAAAAACATAAGTATAAAACAGCTAATAACTCCCGCTATTGGTATAAAGGGATGAAATGGAAGTTCAAAGGTTGACCTTTTTTTAATTTTCTTCTTTATCTTTATTAAGCTTAGGTTTGTGAAGATAAAATTAAATAAAGAGCCAAAACTAACAATTGAGACAACAAATTTTATGCTACCAGATATTACTATTAGAATGCTTAAGAGAGAGGAAACTATTACCGAAATTATTGGCGTTCCGAATTTTTCGCTTATTTTAGCTAATTTTTTAGGCAATAAATTATCTCTAGATAGAGCGAAGATAGTTCTAGAAGAGCTGTAAATACTTGTTAAAGCTACACTTGCTGTGGCAACTAAAGCACCAAATGTTACAAATAAGCTGGCATACTCGTTATTTGTTATTTTTTGGGCGACATAAGAAAGAGGATGATCCAAGCCTCCTAGAATTTTCCAATCAACGGAACCTATGCTAACAATAGCTACTCCAATGTAAATTAAAGAGCATATTAGAAGAGAAATAATTATTGCTAATGGAACATCTCTTTTCGGATTTTTCGCTTCTTCAGAAGCCATTGCAACTGTTTGAAAGCCAAGAAAGGCAAAGAAAACTAAAGAGCTAGCAGTTAATGTTGATGAAAAACCATTTGGAAATAATGGAACGAATTTGTTTTTATCAAAATTTCTAAGAAGGTAAAACATGCCAATGAAAATTAAAAAAGAAAGGGCAGATAGTTTTATTAAAACAAGTATTGTTGAAATTCTTGATGTTATTTTTGCTCCAAAAATGTTCGGGATTGTTAATAAGATAATTAACGCTATTGATGAGATTATAGAAAAACTTTGCGAGAAAAATGGGAAGAAGAAAGAAATTAGATATGCTGAAAATCCCAAAGCAACTGCTGATATTGAAACAACATTATCAAAATATCTCATCCACCCAACTAAAAATCCAAAAAATTTTCCAAATGCTATTTTTGTGTAAGCATAAGAGCTTCCAGTTTCTGTTATTATAGAAGATAGTTCAGCAGTTGTTAAAGCTGTTAGCAAAGCAACTAACCCGGCTATCCAAAAAGAAAGAATAACTGAAGGTCCGGCAATCCCTGCTGCAATCCCACTAACAACAAAAATTCCTGCTCCTATTATTTGAGAAATACCAATGTCAACTAAATCAAAAAGAGTTAACTCTCTCTTAAGCTTACTCATTCTAAAATTTTTACTCTTATGCTCTTAAACCTCTCGATTTTTTACCAGCTGATGTTAATCCTCTAAAAACTCTTCTTCTATGTTTATTGCTTGTTATCCAATTTATTTTCTGGTCTGCTTTAATATTTGGATGATGCGGATCAACAAGAATAACTTCGAACCATTTATATTGACCATCTTCTCCAACATAGTAGCTGTTCAAAACTTCAAGATTTGGAAATTTTCTAGCAGCTCTTTCTTCAGCAATCCACCTATCTGATTTTCTTGCCGTAAATCTTAATAAACCTGCTGAAGAAGGCTTTCTACCACCACTTCTTTCGTATAATCTTCTAGGTTTCCCCCCCTTTCTAACTCTAACTCTAGCAATAATAAAACCTTGTTTTGCTTTATAACCTAGAGCTCTTGCTCTATCCAATCTAGTAGGTCTTTCTATTCTAACTACTGCTGGCTGTTTTCTCCACTCTATCAGTCTTTCCTTCTCCAACTTTTTCATTTCTTCGCTGTCTTTTTTCCACAGATTCCTCAAAGCTTTATACAAGCTAAGCATAAAAACACAATTAAAACTTAAATTTAAATTGTTAAAATATAATTGATTTTTAGTGATAGTATGCATCCTTTAGCAAAAGCTTTCATAGGAGTAATAATAGTATTAGCATCACTTTACTACATCTTTGCAGGAATTCCAGGGTATTTAAAACCAGCATTACAAGACGTTTTAACAGTTTTGAATGGAGCAATTCCAATATTTGTAATATTGCTAGGAGTTTTCATAGTTTGGCTAGAGTGGGATGAGTGGAAAATAGAGAGAGAATTAGCAAAAGAAGAGAAAAAACTAGAGAAAGAAAAAAAGAGAAGAAAGAAGTAACTACCCCTTTTATTTTTTCTTTCTAATTCTTTCTTTATGGAAGTTTCATATGAAGAGTTTGCAAAATTAGAATTGAGAGTAGGAAAAGTAATTCAGGTAGAAGACATTCCGGAATCAACCAAACTACTTAAATTGACAGTAGACTTTGGAAATGAAAAGAGAATTGCAGTAGCAGGAATAAAACAACAATACAAACCGGAAGACCTTTTGAACAAGAAATTCGTTTTTGTGACAAATCTTCAAAGGAGGAAAATAATGGGAATAGAGTCCCAATGTATGATTCTAGCAGCAGAAGACAATGGAACCATTGCTTTGCTTCAGCCAATAAAAGATGTTAAAGAAGGAAGTAAAATTAGATAAATGGATGAGAAAACAAAACAATATGTTTTGAAGCTAGTAAGAAGAGCAATAGAGACTTATGTAAGAACAGGAAGGATAATCTCTAGACCAAAAGATTATCCAAGAGAGCTAGATGAAAAAAGAGGAGTTTTTGTAAAAATAAACAAGATTATTTATGGTAAGCCGGAATTAAAAGGTTGTGTTGGATTACCTTATCCAACACAACCTCTAATAGATGGAATAATAGAAGTGGCGGTTTCGGCTACTAAAGATCCAAGATTCCCTCCCTTAGCTGAAGACGAGTTAGACAAAATCAAAATTGAAGTTTCTATATTGACAGAACCTAAAAAAATTGGAGGATCTACAAAAGAGGCTGTTGATAAAATCGTTCCATTTAAACATGGAGTAATAATAAAGAAAGGTTTTAGAAGCGCGTTGTTTTTGCCTCAAGTTTGGGACGAGTTACCAAAAAAAGAAGTTTTTCTTTCTAGACTTTGTTTAAAAGCAGGTTTACCCTCTGACGAGTGGAGGAAAGATGGGATAGAGTTTTATGTTTTTGAAGCAGAGGTTATTGAAGAATAGTAAGATTCCAATTTTTAAGATAAATTTCAAAATACTACTAATTTATTATGAAAGATATTTACAAAGATTTTGCTAAGTTTTATGAAAATTTAGAGTTTGGAAAATTTGATGAATATGCGATTCCTTATATTTTTCAGCAACTTAAGAAGTTAAAATACAAGCCGAAAAAAGTTTTGGATTTAGCCTGCGGGAATGGTATAGCCTCGGTTCTGTTAGCTAAAAAGGGTATGAAGGTTTACGGACTAGATATTTCCAGAGAGATGTTAAAGATTGCAAAACTAAGAGCCAAGAAGGCTAATGTAAGAATAACATTCATACATGCGTATATGCGTAATTTCACTCTTCCAGAAAAAGTAGATTTAGTCGTCTCTCTTTATGATAGTTTAAACTATCTACTTAAACTGGAGGATTTAGAAAAAACCTTTAAAAATGTCTTTAACGTTTTAGTACCTGGAGGAATTTTCATCTTTGATATGAACACGAGGGAAACATTAAAAAGATGGGATAACTGGGTTTATTTCAATGAAAAGTATAACATTGTAATGAAAGGAAGTTTCAATTCACAGGCTAATATTGCCAAACTTCTAATAGTCATGTTTATTAAAAAAAGAAAAAATTTGTATAAAAAAGTTACAGAAGTTCATGTTGAGAAGGCTTATAAAAAATCTGAAATAAGGAAATGCCTTCGTAAGGTTGGATTTCGAAAAATTCATTTTTCAGAATTCCCTCCTATTCGTAGGTACAGCTTACCAGGAAGATTGCTTTGTATAGCAATAAAGAAGTAAACCTGGTGTAGTTTAAATATTATACTAGAAATAGGTAAATCTTAAAATAAAGATACGAAAATAGAAGCAATATCATTATGGTGAGCTTCTAAAGAAAAATTCAATCCCCCCTTTTTTATTCGATTATCTCAAATTTTCCCGTAATTCCGTAGCTGTAAAATAATAAGTTTGAAACTTCCGTTAGTTTTATAGCCTTATTTTAAAACCTTCTTATACTTCTTCTATTAAAGAATGTTTTGCTTATTTTTTATCTAACTTCGTTTTTATCGGTAAAAATATTTCAGTAGAAGATGGATATAATCGGTTTAGCTTTTATAATTGGAGTGAAGTTTCTAGAAGTTGCTTAAAAATTAATTATCGCCTTTGAATATTTCTTCAATTTTATATCGCTGGGGGTGGGATTTGAACCCACACGGGCGTAAAGCCCACCGGCTTTCTTCATTTTGATTCAGTCCTTGAGTTTAAAAACTCAAGGCCGGCGCCATACCTGGTTAGGCGACCCCAGCAATAAAAATAATTAGATAATTTTGTTTTTAAGTTCTCTGCTTGTTATATAATTTACACCCACTGATTTAGCAAATTGTGTAAGTTTTAAATCGTTAGTTACTAATGTTAAATTATTTTCTTTTACAATACTTAAATGAATAGCATCTTTGAAGTCTAAGCCGTTCAAACACCACTTGAGTACATTTTCATCAATTTTAGCTTTTTCTATCAATCTAATTTCCATACCTTCTATCTCATCTTTAACAAACCCTTCTATACTTTTTCTACTAAGATTCATTTCTCTTTTTAAAACATTTACTAATTCTATTAAAGTAAAGAATGATGAAACCGGAATTACTTGCGTATTATTGAAAGAAATAAACTTTATTTCTTTACCGTTGCCACTAATCTTTTCTTCTATCTTTTTCTTTAAGTAGGAGTAAAGAACGTTTGTATCTAGGTATACTTGCACTTCTTTCACCTTATACAGAGGCATATTTTCTGACAATGTCTACTACTTGCCTTATCTCGAATCTTGGTCTCCACTTGTAATCTGGCAAAGGAGAAAATCTAATTGAACCTTTATCTCCGTTTATGGTTACTTGATATCTTCCTCCATTCAAAAACTTTATAGCAGGTCTAATTGAAATTACTCTTAAGCAATCTTTGAATTTTGCAATGTATTCTAGAAATCTTTTGTTTGTTTCTAGATTACTACCTCTCATTGTTTGATAGAATAACCCATCAATATTTTTAAACATAGCTTGTGTTACTTCCAAGCTATGCTTTTGGTATATTTGTTGTAACCCGCTTGCAGAAACCTTTACTCGCTTAAATCTAATACCCGTAATTTCTGTAAGTTTTTCTACAATTCTTTCTGTAATTTTATCCGGACCTCTATAGACTTCTAAAAGCTTATTGTTAACATTGAAAAAACTTGTTATCTTTTTTATAACCTTTGAATTACCATTTTGTTTTAAAACTGATATGACTTCTTCTAGTTCGTCTTCCTCCAAAACTCTTGAAAGATGCTCTTCTACGCTTTCTTCAAAGAAGTAACTTACTATTATTTCCTCTGGTTGAGATTTGTTTAAAGTTGCTGAAAACCATTCCTTTTCTCCCTTTCCATTTTCGTTTATCTCTTTTATTATCTGAAGTTTTGGTTTAACATTTTCAGCTATGAACAATGTTATAGCAGGCACATTCAATCACCTCCATGTATATTTTAATTTATACATACTAATTTAACATTGTAAAAGGATATTTAATATCTTTTCTGGGGAGAGTACATGGGACTGTATGCAATTTATCTATAGTCTAAAATGTTCCAGAGGTCATTTTGTATTTAATAAAAAAATCAATGTATATAACATTGTCAATGTAGGACACTTGTAAAAAGCTAAAACTTCTAAAAACATCCCATATGGGACATTTTGAATAAAGACATAAACAAGTTATAATAATCTTGTAAATATCTTATGGAAAAGCTTATATATAAGTGTAATACGTATTAC
>JBMSAV010000083.1:0-7819 GCA_049414645.1 Candidatus Aenigmatarchaeota archaeon | reverse complement strand
CTTTATTCAAGAATTTCCCATATGTGACAGGTTTAAAAGAATTCAAAAACTTTCTTAGCGTTGTCCCAGCTGTGATAGTTTATATACACTGATTTTCAAACTTTAACAAATATGAAATGTCATATGTGACAGCTGAACTTATCTTAACTCTTCCCTCTTCCATTCTTCCGGTCTCTTACCTTTTTCTATTGCTTTGCTTCCGAGAAATGTGTATTCTTCTTCAGGTACTTGCAACAAACCCTTTAACGGGTCAAAAAAGTGTTCTTTTATTATAGCAAGTTGTCTATCTTCAGAAAGGATTTCTGATGGAGAAATTCCATAGAAATCTAACGGTAACTTTTCAGGTTCAATATCTTTTTCCAAAAAATTAATAATAATCCTTAAAGCTGCTGCCGATTGTCCTATAAATTGAGCCGGATATTGCCCCCCTCTAGCTCCTCCTCTTTCAAAAATGAAAATTCCCTCATATTCTTTCCCATTTATCTTAGCGCCGAAACCAGCTTTTCTCAATTCATAAGAGTATTTGTAAATCCAATATTGAGCCTCGCTACCTATATCTATTGGTTCGTGAGCCGGATGATAAGGTTTAGGTGCACCAACATGAAAAACAAGTAAGAACTTTCCCACATCTTTAGCTTCTTCTTGAAGGCTTTTTATTTCTCCCATAGGATCTAAATTGTTATGCAGATAATGTTCTGCATCAAACACCATTCCCAAATAAACTTCTTTTCTCATTTTTTCTGCTAT
Organism: Candidatus Aenigmatarchaeota archaeon; assembly: GCA_049414645.1. Lineage (GTDB taxonomy): Archaea > Aenigmatarchaeota > Aenigmatarchaeia > CG10238-14 > SpSt-28 > SpSt-28. The sequence continues at coordinate 7,072 of JBMSAV010000083.1, read as the reverse complement.
CTTTACCATTCTGTAAATATCAATAGCATGGATAAGCCTTTGTAATCCCTCTTCTCCTGCTGCTCTTATTTCTGGATTTTCAAAAACAATTAAAAATCTTCTTTTATTCTCACCGACCTTTTCTGCAATTAGCTTATTTATTATTTCAATCTTTTCAAACGGAGTTTTATTAAGAAATTTCTCTTCAATTTCCTTAAGTTTATCTTTTTGTAAAACTCTCTCTAATCTCCTTTTTTCTTCTGCTACGAATTCCTCTCTATTCTTCTCATTAAAATGACCTATTATGTATCTAGAGGCAACCAAAGATACTATTTGAGGAGGCAACCTTACTTCTCCCCTTAGTGTATCAAAAAATTTTACCTCTTTTCCTAATAGATCTTTTTCTAACTCATCCCATCCGTTTTCTTTAGAGTAAGATGGAAAGAAAGTGTTCCAAAAAGGTTCATTTGGGTTATTTCTTTCTTCAAAAAGATATCTAGCAACTATAAGATAGGCTACATCTTCGTATGTTATTGCCCCTTCAGCAAATCTAAGCCTTGTAATACTTTTAAAAAATTCCCAACCATACTTTCCAATTTCTTTTATTACATCATTTCTTATTCTATCTGACATCTCTCTGATTTGCTCTTCACTTGCTCCACTTCTTCTAAGTTCTTCAATCTTTTTCTCAACACCAAACAATATAATTTTCTCTTTTATATCTTCTATGGATGTAAAACCTAATCCGCTTTCTTTTCCTATCAAAAGATAAAGAAGATTGCTCTCTTCAATCCATTTTTTTAATTTTTCATTTTTCTCTATAAAATTAATCCAGTTTGTGTCACCACTTGGAGTTACTGTTATTTGTCCCGCATACCTATATCTTTCAACAATCATTGATATTGTCAGTGTATTAGAAGCATGGAAAACAATATATCGCGGAATATACTCTCTATAGTCCCCCTCTACTAAAAACTTTATATAGATTGAATCAAGATACTGATGAAGCCTTCTATGGCTATGCTTCCAAAAAACTTCAACAGCACTTTCTAAAGCCATCATTTCCCCAATTTCTCCATGCATTCCCCAATCAACTTGCAAAGTATCTATAAGTCTTTTTATGTTTTTAACAACGTCAGGTTCTTGAAATTCTGCAATACTTTCAAAATCAACTTGAACGAAGTTTACTCCATAAGTTGCAGCTGAACCAATTTTACTAGCTAAACCTAGCAATTCTCCACTTTTCGCAATACTCCACCATCCACTAGAAACTCCAATCTTATAACTCATAATACAACCTCTATTTGTGCTCCTGGTACTTTAAAAGAAGCGTTGAGATAATTTTTAATTAAGTTAAAAATTGTACCTGAATACTTAAAATAATATTTTGCAATTCTATGAGTTACATTGTGTTCATAAGGCCCATAAGCTCGGAAAAAACTAAGTTGAATGCCAAAATAATCTAAAATCTTACTAATAAAGTCGAAAGCTTTACCTTTCTTTTCTTCTTTACCTTTTTTTACTTCGAGAAACTCTTCCGCTTCCCCTTCTGCATAAATAAACGGAAATTCTTCTTTTAATATATCCTCAACTCTTTTTATTCTCCCTTCTTTATCAAAACCAAATTCTCCAAGCAGACTACTAATGTAATTCTCTAGAACTTTTTCTCTTGCCATTATTTCGAGTATATGTCCAATTATTATGTTCTGCGTTTTTACATAAGTTTTCAAATTTTCTATCCCCAAATCCTCAATCTGTGTCCCGTCTGGCAATACTAATACTGTTCTCAACATTGGGATTTCAACAAAAACAAAGTAAGGACTAAAAGGCCATGTTATTCCTCCAACGCCTTCAGGCCCAGCTTTATATCTATTTAACAATCTTCTTCTTGCCTCAAATAAATCTTCTATTGTAATTTTTACTTTATACTCCTCTTCTATTTCTCCTTTTATTTTCCTAACAATCCTGTCTATTGAAGGTTCTATTGGTAGGGCTTCAATCATTCCATTTTCATCTATGTACTTCTTTCCTGTTTTTTTCCGGATTTCTCTTATTTCTTCATCAGTAAATCCTGCCTCTTTAGCCGGTATCTTATCAAAATATTCTCTGCTTGCTTTCCATTTTTCTTCAGGTGCAAACGGCTTCCAAGCCCATACTACCATTGAGTCTAATGAAAAAGCTTGAGCATCTGGTCTAAAGAATGACCTAACTATTGAGGTCCTTCCTTCTGGAGACGAGAGCATATCGTTTATCATTTTATATCTCGCTATTATTGGTTTTAACATTTCCTTATATTCTTTAACTGAATTTTCTCTAGCAATAGCAAGTTCTTTAAGCCTTTCATATCTTTGTTTAACAGTACTTTCAAACATTTCAAGCCAGCTTAAGAATAGTTTATTTTTTGTTGCAAGCACAACTTTTTCAGCATAAGAAACATCTAGTTTTATTTCTTCTGGAGAAGTTTCCTTTTCAAGTTTCATAAAATCTGAAATTATTGTAGGCCATCTAGAAGCAATAGAACGAAGAGCTATGGGAGTATTTGGTAAATCTGTGTGAATATCTACTTGGTCTATAAATATTGATCTTAAAGTTTGAATTGCTCTTTTTGCTTCTTCTTCCGCTATTTTAATTTCTTCTTCACTTTTTTTCTTATTTTTCAAAACTTCTACCTTTTTTATTTTGTTAAAAAGACTTACATATTCCCTATATTTTCTCAAGTCATGAAGAATTAATTCGAGATCCGCATATGCTTGAGCAACGCTTGCTAATCCACTTTTAATTTGTTGTGATAGCTTTTCTTTTTCACCTATAACCAACTCATAATATCCTTTGTTTATTGGGGAAACGAATATACTTTCTTGAACTTTAAATGATTGAAATCCCCATTTTCCTAATTGAAACATTAATCCATAATAAACTCCTGTACATCCACCAAGTTTGGTAGTGTAATCTAGCAGCTCATTTTGGTCGTTTGGATTAAAGTTTATTCCTTCTCCAGGTCTCATGTCTTTTCCTGGAGGCGGATACATTGGATATCTAACCATATTTAATTTTAATTTTCAAATTATTAGGTTTTCAGCTTTTTAAAAGAAATATTCCTATTCCTATTAGTACTATTCCAATAATTGCAGCTGCTTTAGCCATCTCTTCTGGTTGATGCCTATCTAAAAAAGGAAAGAAAATTATAAGTGAGAGGCCTATTATAACTAATGTAAAACCAACAATCTTCTGCATAAGCTTTCACCTAAATAACAATGCTAAATAAAGGAAAATTATGCTTAAAATTAAAGAAAGTCTAAAGCCTTTATATTTTGTTGAAAAACCTGCTATAAATAAGAATGTAAAACTAAGAGTTAGAAATGCTGAAAAAAATAAAGCCTTCATAAGCTTTTTTTATTAGCGAAAAAATAAATAATTATGCCAATATTTGCTAGAACAAAGCTAGTTATTCATGAAGATTGTCTAGAAGTTCCTGGAACTCCTCTTCCAGGAAAAAAATTTTTAACTCTTGAATATTCGGGTCCAAATCCTCAGGCTGCTTACTATCAAACAAAGAAAATTTTATCACAAATAACAAAGGTTCCTGAAGGAGAAATAATAGAAAGAGATTTTAGCTGGAGGAGAGAAGGGGAGGAGGAAATCTTTAGTGTAAATTTTGATGTTATAAAAGATATGGATTCATTTAGTTTTATTCAGATTACTATAAGCATGAAAGGGAGAGTAAAGCCAAGCAAAGAAGTTGGGAAAGAGGGAACTCTTACTTTAAATATAGATGGTCTATTAAGGACCGAATATCCACAAGATACATTATGGCAAAGAAGCTTGTTATACGAGCTTTTCCGAGCATTTTATCACAAATTTATATATGAAGGAACAAGGAAGAAATACAAGCAAGAATGCGTTAATTTAATAAATCAAATATATTCTTCGTTGAAAGAATTTTTGAATGTTTTACCAAGGAGATAAAAATGCCATCTTGGGTTTTAGAGGATGATTGTTTAGCACCAGGAAGGTACTTAAGGATTGTATATAACGGACCAAATCCATTTTCTGTATATCAGTCAACTTTAGGTATACTTCGTAAAGTTATGGAAATAGATCCATCGGACTATCAAGAAAGAGATTTCAGATGGGATATAAGTGAAGATCCGAGAAGCTTTTATATAAGGATTATAGTTGAGAAAAAAATGGATTCAAAAAGTGTAATATATTTAGAAATTATAATGCAAGGCAATCAGCCAGCAGATCCTTCAAAGAACGGCAATTTAACTATATTAATTGGAAGTAAACTCAAAACTGAATACAAGCTAGATACACCATTTCAACAATCTTATTTTTACAGAGCTCTTCTTTGGATTTATAACTTCTTTTTTTACTTTAGCGTAAGGAGGGGATATTTAAGATTGTGTAACGATTGGCTTTCTAGATTGTTTAAAGAATATAGATCATTTTTGAAGTTAGAATAGTTTTTAAGTAAAAATATAAATCAAAATTATGTTTGGCATAAAAAATCCATTTAAAAAAGAGAAGAAAGAAGTTGATATACCTTTGCCCCCTCAACAACCTCTTCCAACTGAAGTAAAAGAAGAAAGCGTTAAAGTTGAGCCTATACCTGAAACTAAAATTAAAGAAATAGAGGTTTTGAATGCAAAAATAGATGCATTAAAATTTCAGTATGAAGCTTTGAACGAAAAGATAAATAATATAGAGAAAATGGTTAGAGAAATTTACCAGCTTGCAAAGGAATCCTCGTAGCCGCAACAAACATTTTTAAATGGTAGAATAATAATTATTATGCCAATAACACTTCAAACTTTAAAAGAACTCCTAACATCACCGCATGAAGCACTACCAAAAATAGCAAAGGCCAAGAATGTGAATGAAGCAGTAGTAATGCTAATTCTTAACTGGGTTTTGTTAACAGTAGGTTTTGCATTAGCATCTAAAAATTATTCGATAATTCCCGCAGTCCTTGTTTTTGGTATAATAGGAACACTAATAGCTGCTTTCTTCATTCAAGTTGCTCTAACAGTAATTGGTGGAAAGGGAGATTATGCAAGCACTTTAATCGCATCTACTTATCCTTTCTTTGGGGTAGCTTTATCTTCATTAATAGTTTCTGTAATATTACTTTGGTCAAATAGAATTGCAGCACTCATAGGAGCTCCCCTTTTTGTGCTTTACTTTACAGTTGCCTTTACAGGAGCTTTTAGGGTTTTGAAGGAAAGTTTTAAGTTAGATATAGTTACACTTTGGGTGGCTGCTAGCTTATTGCTTCTAGCGATTTTGGGGAGCATGTATCTAATGGCATCCATTTACATCTTTAAGGCAGGAGCAATTCCTTCGCTTTTCAAGCCAATAACCTATCCTTAGGCTTTCCTTTTATTTTTTCTTTTTAATTTGAAAAATGATAGAAATTGGTTTAATCGGAAAACCTAATGCAGGTAAGTCCTCATTTCTAAAAGCAGCAACATTGCAAGATGTTAAAATTTCTCCAGTTCCATTTACAACACTTAAACCAAACATAGCTTTGGCTTATGTTACAAAAAAGTGTGTTTGCAGCGAATTTAAAGTTAAATGTAATCCTAGGCAAGGGGCTTGTATAAATGGAATAAGATTTATTCCAATAGGCTTATGGGATTTGCCAGGAATTGTTCCGGGGGCACATGAAGGGAGAGGTTTGGGGTTAAAATTCTTAGATGATATAAGAAAAACAAAAGCTTTGATACATGTTGTGGATTTTTCTGGTTTAACAGATGCGGAAGGAAGAGCAACTGAGAATTATGATGTAGAAAAAGATATAAAGTTTGTTGAAGAAGAATTAAACTGTTGGTTTAGAGAGGTTGTTGAAAGAGGACTTGAGAAATATAAAAGAAATTTAAAAAATCTTTCAAAAGAAGAACTAGTTGATATTTTAGTAAAACAGTTAAGCGGCCTAGAAGTAAAGAAAGAAGATATAGAAAAAACTTTTGATGCAGTCGGAATAGAAAATTTAGATGAATTTTCTAAAATTTTAAGAGAAATTTCCAAACCCATCGTTATCGTTGCGAATAAAATAGATTTAGAAAGCGCTCAAAAAAACTATGAGAGAATAAAGAGAAAGTACAGAAATATAATTCCAGTTAGTGCAGAAAGTGAAATCGCTTTAAGACTAGCTAGTAGTAAGGGTTTAATTGAATACTTTCCTGGAGAGAGTGATTTTATTATTAAAGGCAATTTAAGTAAACAACAAGAAATGGCTTTAGAGTTAATAAGAGAAAATGTATTAAAAAGGTTTGGTTCTACAGGAATACAATATGCATTAAATTACACAGTTTTTGATGTATTAAAATATATAGTTGTTTATCCGGTTGCCGATACAAGTAAACTTACAGATACAAAAGGAAATGTTTTGCCAGATGCCTTTCTGGTTAAAAGTGATACTCAACTAAGAGAATTTGCCTTTTCTATTCATACTGAAATCGGAGAAAAGTTTGTTTGCGGGATAGATGCAAGAAGCAAGAGAAAACTGTCAGCTGATTACTCTCTTAAAGATAATGATGTTTTTGAAATAATCTTCAAAAAATAAACTAAGGAACAATATTAAAATAAAATGTTCTTGATTCCAAATAATTACAAGAAAGTTGAATGTTTGATGCGACACTATCAAAATCTTTTTCTTTTAGATAGGAAAGCGTATAATTGCATGGAATTTCAAGCTTTTTTGCCGATTTTACAGATATTTCAAAAGGAGCAATAAGTTTATTATTGTTGTAAGAGCAAATTAAGTTGTTGTTAGATAGAAGTTTTATGTCAATTTCACTTATACATGTACCCCCACCCAGATTTTCAATAATTAATTTAAATGATGCAACGTTTCTTTTTACTTCTTCGAAAACAAAATTCTTTGAATCGAAAGAAAATGAAATATCTAAAGGTGATTTACCTATTCTCTTTTCTTTTATTCCCATGTTTTGCGTTCCCCCATACAATTGCAAACTATTGTTGTTGACCACATTTATAGTGAAATTTTTAGAAATGCGCGGATTATAAAGTACTTTCAATAAGATAGGTATATTTTTCATCTCGCTATCCACTTTTTCAATCTTAACAT
>JBMSAV010000082.1:0-5865 GCA_049414645.1 Candidatus Aenigmatarchaeota archaeon | reverse complement strand
TTTCTTTTTAATTTTTCTACTTCTTATATGGGCCCGTAGCCTAGCAAGGATAAGGCGCCGGGCTTCGGAATTAGAGGATACCCGGAGATCGTGGGTTTAAATCCCACCGGGCCCAAACTGAATTCTTACTTATTCTTTGCCTTTCCTTAGTACAAAATAATTACTATTAGATGGATATGTGAGGTAAAAGGATAGCCTGCGAAAATACGAAGAAGGTTTCGGAGTTGATGGAAACGTATCGTCTGGGGCTAAGAATCCAAACAGACACAGAATGAAATTTATACTATTTCTTCGCTTCCTCTTTTTTCTTTAATTTCTTCTTTTCTTTCTTTTCTACTTTTTCTTCGCTCTCTGCTTTTTCTTCCTTAGCCCGAGCTTGTTTCTTTAATTCAGCTGCTGAAGGCAATTTCAATCCAAGTTTTTCAACTAAAATACTTTTCTTCCATGCTTCTAATAGTTCTTCGTCGCTCGCATCTTCTTTTATTTCTAGCTTATATTGCAAAGGCTGTAAATGAATGACGTTTGCCCTTCTTCTTTTAACCCCAGTTAAAGTTTTTGGCCCGCTTACAATAACAAAATTCTTATCAACTTTTTTAACAACAACACAATATTTTCCTCTTTCTTTACCAACAATCTTAACACAAACCTGCCCTATTTCCATTTACCTCACCTCCAAAAACTTACTCATAACTACCCCAAAAACTATGCATAAAATCAAATAAAAGTACACTAGATTAAGCTTACTTAATATTGGAAATGGTAAGTTTAAGTAGTAGTTAGAATAATGGAAGGAGACCCAAGAGAAAAAGATTATCCCTAAAAATATAGAGAGTAACATTACTTTCAAATTTTCTTTCATAAGCTTTAGATTTAATTTTATCATCTCATTAATTAGTTTACCTATCTCATCTTTATTTTTATTTTGATTTTTTACTATATATTCTCTTAATTCATCAACTCTTCTCCTTAGGTTTTTTACGTTTTCTTTAGAGAAAATTCTCCTTTGAAAAAGCAAAATTATTAAAGACGACAAGAAAGAGAGCAAAATTAAAGAGAACAATGGAGGAAACATTAATAAAGGGTTTAATATTAAATCTGCTGTCTTTGCTATTTGTGAGGTTATCATCTAACCACCAAACAATTTTTTAGCAAATTCTGGTAAGCCTTCGAGTTCTTCATTTTTTATTAGTTCATAATAGTTATAAATTATCATAGATGCTAATAACAATCCGGTTCCACCACCAACAACCCCGAATAAATCTCCTATAACTGCTAAGACACCAATAAACACTCCCCCTAACACAGATAAAGAAGGAATATACTTATTCAAAACTGATTCTATAACTCTTGGGTCTCTTCTATAACCGGGAATTTGCATTCCTATTTTCTCTATTTGCTCGGCAATAGACTTAGCATTCATACCGCTAGTCTCAACCCAAATAACAGAAAATACTGTAGATAGAGAAATTAGAAGAATTGAATAAGTAAAAATTCTCAATAACTCTTTACTATTAAAACCTTCTGCTATTAAAGATACAATATTTTTTGGTATAGAAATGTAATAAGCAAAACCACTAATAGCGTTTCCATTAGCATCGAAGCAACCTAAGGGGCCGCAAAGTTTTTCTCCAATGTTAGTTAAACCAACTCGAGAAAATAATTGTAGCTGCGTTAAAAGTGCAAACGCAAAAATTACTGGTATAACGCTTGTATAAAGAAGTTTTAATCCTAAAGTCCTTCCATATCCCCTAAACATTGAAAAGGCAATAGGTATATCAACACTTACTCCTTGAATGTAAACTACAAAAAGCAAAACAGAGAATGTAAAAACTATAGGAAGTATAGCTAGAAAAGCGTTAATAGGATTGTTAGTATAAAAGTTTATTATCATTTGCCAAAAGTATCCAACTGGTAAATTAGTAGAAGATGGTATACAGAGAGAAAGGTTAGAAATAGAACATGTTGTTGGTAAAGGTGAAAATATTCTTACAAAAATTTGAGTTGCTACTCCAGCAACTATAAATAGGCTTATTCCTGATCCAATACCCCATTTTGTAACAATACTATCCATAAGTATAACTAAAAAACCCCCAAATGCTATTTGAAATATAACAAAAGGTAAAAGAATGCTTGTTGTAGTTAAAGGGCCAAAAGTTACATAAGCTATAGCTTCTATAATACAGAAAACTGTGGCTAAAAATTTATTCCATGTTTGAAATTTTTTCATTCCTTCAGGCTTAGTTGTATCTATGTTTATTATTTTCGAACCAACTAGCAATTGGAGAATTATCCCTGCAGTAACTATTGGTGCAATACCAAGTGTCAATAAGCTTCCTATTCTTGCGCCTAGAAAATGCTGAATTTTCAAAAAGAACTCTGCTTGAGGAGTTAGCTTTAAACCAACAACAGGAACATAAGAGAGGAAAATGTAAATTACTAATACTATAAAGGTCCATTTTAATTTTTCTTTAAAGCTTAGTCTGTATAAAGGTGAAGTTATTGAAGGAAGATATTTAACGAATTTTTCTATAAAATCATCAATTTTCATACAAATCTTTTCACATCATAAGTTAAAACTGTTTAACTATAACGTTTCCCCCTTTTTCCTTTATTTTTTCTATTGCTCTTTTAGAAGCTTTTTCAACTTCAACAATAGCCGAATAATCAATTCTTCCTCTTCCCAAAAGTTTATCAAAGCCGAATTCTTTCAAATTTATTTTCAAACTATTCTTATCCAGCTTTCCTTCTTCTATAGCTTTTTTTATCAAACTATTAAGCTCATCTAAGTTTATTACCTTATACTCTTTCCTTAAAGGATACCTAAAACCCTTCTCTCTTTCTCTCCATTTCATTTTATGTTTATGTAAACTTACATTACCTCTTCCTCCTCGTGAGCCTCCGCCTCTCCCCCTTTGCGGTCTCCCGTGATAAGTTCTTTCCCCTCTTCTTCTTTTCTTCTCTCTTCTAACAACCATCTAAATCATCCTCTTTAACAATTCATTTATTTCCTTTCCTCTATAACCTAAATCTCCTTTAGGCCAGTGTTCTTTTATACTCCTCAAACCTTTCGACGGTGGCCTAAGCCTGAAAAATGGGAAGAAAACATCAAACTGCTTTAATTTTACTTTACCAGAGATTAAAGCATCAGCAAATTCCTCAAAACTATTAAAGCCTGTAATCTTTTTCAAATCTTCCTCACTAACTTTTTTGTTACCATTTCCTTTCATTCTCAACCTTTTTTTCAAAAGATGAGCAAGCGTTTCTTTATCAATTTCCCCATAAGTAACAAAATCCTTTACCTTTTCTAACATACCCTTAACAGAATCATTTTCAGGCAAAATGTTACACCAATAAAGTCTTTTTAGTCTAAGTAAATTCAAAGCATACTCTATTCTTTTTGGAACTCCAACAGTACCTCTAATTCTAACTACAGCATACATCAACGTCACCTCTGATATTTATATAAGTTCTTCAGTGCTCTATAGACTGCTGTTATCAAATTTATATGAGTGCTTGTATTACCAAAAGTTTTTACCCAAATGTCTTTTATTCCAGCCAGCCTTAATATTTTCTTGCTTTCATCATCTGCGACCAAACCTACTCCTTTTGGAGCAGGCATCAAAATTACTCTAACGCTTCCACATTTACCTTCTGTCTTAAATGGTATGGAGTGTTGAGTACCACAACCGCACTCCCAGCTTCCACATCCTCTCCAAACTTTTATTATATTCATTTTTGCCCTCCTTCTTGCTTTTTCAACAGCTTTTCTTGCATCTACAGAAACTCCTTTGCCTATACCAACATATCCATCTTCATTTCCAACAACAATAAAAGCAGACATTCTAAACCTTCTTCCTGACTTAGTTACTCTAGCTGTAATCCTAATCGGGATTCTTTGTGCTCCTCCTCCCTTTCCTGTTCTTCCACCTATTAATATAAATTCTTCCTTTAGACCTGGCAAAAGGTAATCAACTATTTCTGGTTCAAGAATCCTTTTACCACTTTCTAAAATTTCATCTATACTCTTTATTTTACCTGCTAGAACATCTCTCCCAAGCTGAGTTTTTGGTGTCCAGGCTTTCTCTTCCTTTGCTATGCCAACTTCTTCAGAAACCTCAACTTGTTTCTCTTCAATTTCCTCCGCCACTTAACATCACCTCAATATTATTTTTTACTTCTTCAAAATTCTTTGCAACTTCTTCGCTTATGTGCAAACCTTTTATTCTATCTTCGTTTGGGAACATTTCCTCGCTACAATTAACATTTAAACCAGCGTCTATAGCACCTTTAGCAAAAGCATACATTCTTCCCCCTTTAGTAGAAGTATATAAACCAATATCTAAAACTGCTTCTTTTATTCCTTTAGACAAAGCTAGCTTTCCTAATAAAAAACCAGTTAAATAGCTAGCTGGAGTATTATCGCAAGCAAACTTCCATCCATATTTTTTCAAAACTTTAGAAGTTATGCCAACCAAAGTTTTATCTCCTTTCTTATCAAACTCGATTATTTGACCTATAATATATTTTAAGGTCTTTCTGTAAACAAGCCTTGGTTTTTCGGATAAAAGCAACTTTAATCTTTTCCTATAGTTTGTTTTGCCTTCCCTTCTTCTTCGAAAATGAATTCTGTATGTTGGTGATATTTTAGGCATTTACTCACCCTTTATAAGTTTATGCTGCTCTAAGTATAGTTTCATGTGTGTTCTACTCTTAAACATTCCACCTTTTATCCATTTTCTAACAAGCTTATAAGTTTTGTTATCAATTTTACCTTTTTCTTTAAGCTCTCTTGCAAATTCTCTCAGGCTTCTAACGAGGTTAATCCATCTTCTTTTTCTTGGAACAATAGAATATTTTTTACCCTTTTTACTTCCTTCATACCTTCTTTTTTTCTCTTTCTCTTTTGGCTTCTTCAACTTATCTTTTCTAACTTTAATGTAACCTTTTTCTATAAGCCTTCTTATATCTGCCTTAGTAACTGCTTTTTCTATCTCCGAAATTTTAGTAGGATCGAGCCAAATTTTACTTTCGCCTACTTTCAATATTTCTGCTGCAAGTCTTCTTTGTGTTTTCATTTTCATCACTCATTCAAGATTTTTATTTTTAGTTCTTTCGCTTTTTTAATTATTTCCTCTCTCTTTTTCTTTCCAATAGTAGCTGCTATTCTTATTGCCTCTTTTGAAGGATCTACTCTTTCTAAATCTTTCAGATTTCTAACAAGTACCTCTTTAAAGCCAGATGGATGCAAACCTCTAACTTCTTTTGGCTGTCTATAACCAATATCCGGCATTTTGGGCTTGCTTTTCTCTTTTTGTCTAACTTTGCTATGTAATCCCCTAGGCCTTCTCCAGCTTTCTTTTATCCTCTTTATAGTTCCAGCCAAAGGTCTTATAAATTCTGGAATTTTCCTCTTTTTAATCATCCTTACCACTCCAGTATGTTCCTCCCTTCTTTTTCCACTTCAGATAATCTTCTAATATTTTCCTATGATCAAAAGCAAAGTCTAACTTTTCAACTTCCCCAATACTAACCCATAAAGCCTTACTTTCAAAGGAGCTTTTTATATTAGTCGTTTTTGGCCTACAAATAAAAGTAACGCTAACAACATGGCCTCTAGGATCTCTGTCTTTTTTTGAATATACACCCAGAATCTCTTTTGGCTCTACTTTAATTCCAGTTTCTTCAAAAGTTTCTCTGACAACACAATCTTCTACAGATTCCCCATACTTCAAATGTCCTCCGGGGAAAGCGAACTTTCCTATAAAAGGTGGAATTCTTCTTTTAATCAATAAAATCTTACCATTTTTCTCTGCTATACAATCTACTGCAATTCTTGTAAAAGGAAATAACATTTACTCACCTTTG
>JBMSAV010000081.1:0-2152 GCA_049414645.1 Candidatus Aenigmatarchaeota archaeon | reverse complement strand
TATTATTATTGAAAAATCGTAGTTTTCTTCATAGGCCTCAAGAGGTTTAAGTTGATAACTTGCTCTTTTCTTTCTTATACCGCTTTCTACTCCGTCTATTATTAAAGAGGGAAGTATTGATGTTATCATAGAAGAGAATATAAAGAAAAAAATTTAAGGTTTGGGGCTGCTGGGATTTGAACCCAGATCAGCTGGTTTCCTCATTTTCTCGGAGCTCCACAGCTGGAGCCAGCCGTCCTAACCTGGTTAGACGACAGCCCCTTATAAATCATTTCTAATTTTAGTTTTTATTAAATTTTGGGTCCGCTGGGAGTCGAACCCAGCTCTCCGCCGTGTGAGGGCGGCGTCCTAACCGCTAGACTACGGACCCAATAAATATTTTGAAACAAAAAATTAGTTTATGATTTTGAGCAGCGAGGAAATAAAAGAAAGAATTTTAAAAGAAAAACTTATAGAGAATTTTGTTGATTTAGATACTCAATTGCAACCAGCAAGCTTTGATTTAACTTTAGATGAAATTTTTTTGTTGACATCTTCTGCTTCAATAGATTTTACGAACAAAGAAAGAAAACTACCTAACTACAAAAAGATAGAATTCAATGAAGATTGGATTGAATTGAATGAAGGAATTTACCTAGTTAGCTTTAATGAAATTGTTAACATTCCAAACGATTTAATTGCTTTCGTAAGACCGAGGTCTTCTCTGATAAGAAGCGGTGCTACAATTTTTTCTTCTTTATGGGATCCAGGCTATTCTGGAAAGAGCAATTGTTTATTGGTTATCTTAAATGAAAATGGCATTAGACTTAAGAAAAATGCAAGAATCGCTCAAATAGTTTTCTTCAAACTTTCTTCTCCAGCTAGCAGAACTTATTCAGGAATTTACCAAAATGAGGGAATAAACAATTTAAAGAAATAACTCAAGTAAGAGTTATGATTGAAGTTTTTTCTTTCGATAAAAAAGAGATTTTAGAAATAAGCATTGCAGTTATTGTTCTAACAATTATTTTTTCTTTTGAAGGATTGCATTTTAATTCAAACCTTTTAGGTATAAGCTTCTTAGCTGTTATTACAGCCTTTTTTCTTCATGAACTTTCTCACAAGTTTGTTGCTATAAGGTTTGGATATAATGCAAAATTTAGATTGTATTTGCCTTCTACATTGTTAAGTTTAATACTTGTTTTTACTGGAGTAAAAGTTGCAGCGTTAGGTTGGGTTGAAGTTAAAGCTTATAAGTTCAAGGACTGGCTCTACAGAAGGTTAAAATTTTCAGTGGAAGAAGAAGGGATTATAGCTTTAGCCGGCCCTTTAGTAAACATAATTTTGGCCTATATTTTTTTATTGTTAGGTTTAGAATTTCTAAAAAATGTTAATGCATGGGTAGCTTTTTTTAATTTAATACCAATTCCACCTTTAGATGGTTCTAAAGTACTAAACTGGAAGTTTGGAGGATGGGCCTTTTTCATCCTTATTTCAATAATATTGCTGATAGTATGATGAGTAAAATAAGGAAAGAGTTGGATGAAAAGAGGTATTTAGATACGGTTATTCATGTTTTTATAGCAATACTTTTATCAATACTATTTTCCTCTTTTTTTGCAAACATAAAAAAAGAGATTATCATAACTGTAACTTTTTTAGGGTCTTTTTTACCCGATGTGGATCATCTTTTACTCTATAAAAAGAGTAGATTTTACAATTTCAAGACTTTTTTAAGATGGATAGTACATAGTAGTAGATATAGAAAATATTTTGAGTTATTTCACAATTTTCCATCAATGATTACAATACTCATTCTCTTACCATTTATATACATAAAAAACAAGCTTATGTTTATGCTTTTTACCGCCTTTCTATTCCACTTGTTAACTGATTTAATAATTGATAAAATAGTTTTAAGAAACGTTAAACATTGGAGGTTTGGTGTTTGATTATAAACCAAAATATTTCATAGCTTCTTTTATATTACTAACCTCAACAACTTCAATTCCCACACTTTTACCAACGTTTTCAACTTTTTTCTTGTATGTTGTTGTGCAAAATGTAAAATAGCCTATTTTTTCGCATCTTTCTTCAGGAATGTAAGTTACTTGAGTCCCTTGTCCGAAAGGAACTAAAAATATATTTGCCCCCACTTCTTTGGCTGCTTGAG
>JBMSAV010000080.1:0-4884 GCA_049414645.1 Candidatus Aenigmatarchaeota archaeon | reverse complement strand
GCAACTGGAATAGGCACTTTAGCAACTTATGGTCTTGCAGATGGATTATATAAATTTTTTATTTCTTCCGAAGAGGAAGCCACTAGATTACATCCTAATGAAAGAAATGTGTATGAAAATCTTAGAAAAATATCATGGAATATCGATCATGCGATAGATGAATTAATAGAAAGAACATATACATATTTTGTGATATCTGGCAAAGTAATTATACCTGTAACTACAACTGTATATCCTAATCCAGTAAAAGCAAAAAGATATATTGATAATGCATTAAATGAATACAAGTTGATAGAAAATCTTTTGTATAATGATGCAAACAACATTGAAGTAACTTTGATAGAAGTATATAATAGATTGCCAAATAAAGAAGTTGGTTATGATGATGAAATTTTCAAAGCTGAAAGAGAAATGTTGAGAGATGTTTTAAATCAGAGTAGAAAAATAGAAAGTAAATACAAATCTGTACTCTACAAAGAAATGGAACATGAAAGAAATTATGGTATTGCAGAAATTGTTTTGAGGTCGGTTGGTATAATTGGAGCTTTGATTTTATGGCTAAAAAATAGAAAACATTAAGGCTAGGTTTGATGATAGCCCCCATCCCGTTCTTCTGCATCATCGCAAGCATAAGCGTCTCTACAGAGGCTTTAGAGATGGGGGGATAAGTAAATTTTTATATACGTTAAAAAAATTTTTTATTTAGGAGAAAAAGAAATCTATATATTCTTGCTTCTTTTCTTTAAACTCTTTTATTTCTTCTTCTAATGTTACGTCTTTGCTTGCTTTAACGCTTCTCTTTCTTACTTTAATTAGAACTGGAAAATTAACTGCTTCTCCAACGATAAAAGCTTCTCCTACCTTTAAACCAGAAATCGCTTTTGCTATTTCAGCTGTTATACCTTCGCTGCTTTCTTCTATATGCTGCAAATCGTATGGATTAGTTATTCTTAAAATAATATGAGTGTTACACTGGCTTAAAGCGGTTGTAGATAGCTTTATAGGCCTTTGGCTAATTAAAACTAAACTAGCGAAAAATTTTCTACCTTCTCTAGCTATTTGTTCTATGACGCTTCTCGAAATTGCCATACTAGCTTCTTCTCTTTCTGGGGCGAATTGGTGTGCCTCTTCAATTATAATTATAAAAGGTGGTATTAGTTTATTTCTTCTCGCGTCAAACAAACTTCTAGCTATTCTAGTTACGACAATTTGTTTTTCTTTCAAATGAATAAAGGATGATAAGTCAATGACACTCAAACCAGAAACTCTCGCTAATTCTTGCAAAGATGGCTTATCAACGTTTGAAAACAAGCCAGTAGAATTCAAATCTTCAAGCCAAGAAATCAAAGCACTTTTTACATTTTGTTTTATGTCAGAATTCTCAACCTCTCTAATTAAATCTTCCAAATTATAAGCTTTCTTCTTTTCTCTAAGTTTATCTATTATTTTTACTAAATCCCTCCTTTGGGCTGCTGACATTTCTGGAATTAATTCAGCAAAAGAACTAGCTGAAAGTTTATAAGTAGCAAAGCTTATGTTATCTTTATTCCACACTTTTGTTTTAGATGAAAACCTTTCATCTTGAGAAAAAGCGACGTATTCGCCATGGGGATCTATAACTATTATTGCTGGGGAGTTTTCACGAGAAAGCAATTCTTCTATTAAAACGCTAGTCAAATGGGATTTTCCGCTACCCGAAATTCCTAGTATAGCTAAGTGCTTTTTGAACAATCTAGTTATGTTTAACTTTGCCTCTAAATTATGATGTTCAACAATACCAACGCTTAAACCAATATCATCAAAACCAAAAACTTTTTTCAAAATTTCATTATCAGCTAGAAAAACTTTTGTTGAGGGAGATGGGGGAATTGTAACTCTTTTCTCTTCGCCATCAACAAAAACGCCTAAAGGCTTAACTTTAGCTATCAAATATTCCCATCTCTCTACAGGAAATTGCTCATTCAAATTTCTACCATAATTCTCAAACTCGCTTACAGTCTCGGGGCTTGAAAAATATTTATTTGCCTTTTCTAATTCTTCTATTCTTCCGACTAGTAAACCTTCTTTGGTTTGTAGTTGGATGTATTGATTCTTCTTTATTTCAACGCCTTTCTTAACAACAAACCAAAATTCGTTGGTAGATGGGCCATTAAAAGAGATTATTGATCCAACTTCCATAAATTTTTAGTTTTTATTTAAATTTAACTTTTTAAGAGTTTTAATTCTTTCAATTTATCCAAAACTTCTTCCGCATGTCCTTCTGGATTCACTTCAGGAAAAACAAATCTCAATATTCCCTTTTCGTCGAAAATAAAAGTAGTTCTTTTTGCGAACCCGCTAGGCTTTAAAACTCCAAACTTCTTACAAACTTTTTTGTCTTTATCAGCAATCAGAGTAAAATTCAAATTATACTTTTTAATGAATTTCTGGTGAGATTCTATTCCTTGGGTACTAACTCCAACAACATTTACTCCTTTAAATTTATGCATGTTGTCTCTAAAAGAACAAGCCTCTTTAGTGCAACCGGGAGTATCATCCATAGGATAAAAATATATAACCGTTGGTTTGCCAATAAAATCTCTCAAATTTACTTTATTGCCGTTATGATCAATAGTTTCTATATCTGGCAATTCTGAACCTACTTTTAACATTTAATCGCCAGCCAATCTTTTCTCAACGTCATCCCAATTAACAACTTTCCACCAGTTATCGACATATTTTCCTCTATCGTTCAAATAATCTAAATAATAAGCATGCTCCCAAACATCTAAAACTAAAAGTGGTTTAAAGCCGGCAACATGCATTAAATTGTGTTTCTCTATTTGAAAAACGTAAAGATTGTCTTTTTCATCTTTTACTAATACTGCCCATCCAGAACCTTCCACACTTTTAGCAGCATTGCTAAACTCTTTCTTAAAAGATTCAAAGGAACCAAAAACTTTATTTATCAAATCACCAATTTTTCCACCCGGCTTATTGTTTTCCTCTGGAGGCTTCATGTTAGGCCAAAATATAGAATGTAAAACATGACCATTCATGTGAAAGCTTAAGTCTCTTAATGTAGCTCTAACATCAATCTCTATTTCTCCCTTCCTATATTTTTCTAGTTTTTCCAAAGCTGCATTAGCCCCATCTACATAACTCTTATGATGTTTATCATGATGTAGCTCCATAATTTTTTGAGAAATTACTGGTTCTAAAGCGTTATATTTGTAAGGTAAAGGTGGAAGTTCAATTTTGGCTATCATTAATAGTGAATTTATTTTGTATTTAAAAAGCTTTCTCTTTGCTATTGTCAACGCTACTCACAAGCTGTTTGCAAAAGTAAATAAATTCGGTATAAAATTATAGCTGTCTCATATGGGACATTTGAAATAAAGTTAGAAGTATACTTCAAATTTCGATTTTAAGAAATGTCCTAGCTAAAATTCCAATAATAAATGTAATTAGTGCGATTCCTAAGCTTAAAGTAAACATTTCCATTAACTCTTTTTTGTATTCTCTTTCGAATAGAACAGCAATATAAAAAGACGTAAAACTAACTATTGAAATTGCTATAACAATAGAAAAAAACAAAGCGAAATAAACATTCGATAAAAGAAAGTAAGGTAAAACCAAAAAGAAGACGACAGAGATGTAAGAAAGACCTGTATAATATGCAGATTTCTTAGGATTTTTGTTTTCTGCTTTTGATTGTAAGTAAGAAGATGCCGCCATAGACATTGAAGCTGCAATTCCAGTTATTAAAGCGGAAATAGCTACTATAAAAGAGTTTTGTAAAGCCGCTGTTAAACCGGCTAACACTCCAGTAATTTCAACTAAACTATCATTCAAGCCTAAAACGCTTGCCCCCAAATAAGTTACTCTTTCTTCTTTTATCATGTTTATCAGATTTGCTTCATGAAACTCCTCTTCTTTAATTATCTTCTCCAATTCAGCTCTCTTAGAGCCTTTAACTCTCTTTAAATATTCTTTATAGGTTTTAATAACATCTTTTTCGTGATTTTCAAGAAGCTTTAAAGTAAAAGTTAATCCAAAAATTAGCATCATAACCTTAAAAAACAACACTTCTATATTACTCACAGAATATTGTTTTTTAGTTGAAAGTTTAGACCAAAATTTATAATGGGAGAATTCTTGATTAGCAAGCTTTTCTAATATCTTTTTTGTTTTTTTGTCATTTACAAATCTCTTAAGCTCCGAATATATAATAAAATCTTTTAATTCGTCTTGAGCAAACTTTTCTATTTCCATTTACTATAATAGAAACTCTACAATTAAATTTAAATCTAAAGTGTCAAAAAGAAACGAAAATTAAAACTTTATTTTGAAAAAAGAAATCAAGTTATGTTTCCCGAAGAAGTTTTGACAAAAACAAAAAAAGGAAACATAGAAGTTAGAAACCTTATAGCAAGGGGAAAATTTGTTTGGTATGATTACAGAGATCCAAAAACTTTTGAAAAAGTAGAAAATGGTAAAAGTAGAATTTTTATGAAGGATGATGGGGGAAATGTTTACAGTTATTTTGTTATTCCTCTAAAAGACGGAAGACTTTTGCTAATAGAGGCTGATAAGGAAGAAGATAAAAAAGTTTGGAATGATAAAACTAAAAAGGCCGAAGATTTATGGCTTTAAAAGAAATAGAAAAGAAAGCAAGAGAGCTTTTTAGAGAAGGAAGAGTTAGATCAGACTTTGAAAGCGAAAAAAGGATTTATTTTACGGTTTATAGTAGAGAAGCTCATTCCGTTATTTTTGATAAAGAAAAGAACGAGTTTAAATGCGATTGTAAGTATTTCTCGGTAAAACAAAGAGAGTGTTCACATATAAAAGCATGTAAACTTTTGCTAAAAGATTTAGAGAAGAAAAGACAATAAATTTATGATA
>JBMSAV010000079.1:0-2788 GCA_049414645.1 Candidatus Aenigmatarchaeota archaeon | reverse complement strand
AATGAAGAAACCGATTTGTATATTAGAGAGCGAAACTGTTGAAAAAGCAAAGAAAATGATGGATAAGTTCAAAATAAGAAGGCTTTTGGTCATAGACAAAAAGAAAAGATTAGTTGGAATAATAACTAGAACTGATTTATTGAAAGGGGAATCAAAGGAGAAAATTAAGGAAAAATTGTATACTAAAATCGATGATATGCTAAAGATACTTGAAAAAGAGAGTTTGGATAATTTCAACAGTTTCTAAAAAGCTAAACGTTCCCGAAAATCTTGTAGAAGAATGGGCAAAGATTTTGGAAGCTTTATGCTTATTTAAACTCTGATAGAGGAAGAAATAAACATCTTATCGATATTTATTAGATTTTAATCGGAAAAGTAGAAATAGATTTAGACTATCTTTTGGATAAAGTAATTCCATACGTTTCGAAAATAACTGATATTAGCCCAAAGGAATTAATTGAGAAAATTTGTAGCAACAATGAAGGCGTTTTGAATCAGTTTACATCTAAAGAAAAAAGATTCATTCAAGAAGAATGTAAAATAATATTAGACTACTTTATGAAAAAGAAGGAACTTAAGGAATAAAGTTTGCCAATAGATATTCTAGCCATTTTCAATATTTTTTCCTTCTTCCTTTAGAGTTCTAGAAAGCTCATGTATCAATTTTCTCACGTATTCTCTAAGTTGCTCTACTTCATTTCCTTTCAATTTTTCAAATTTCTTTTCATCTATTACTTCTTTTTTCAATTCTTCAATTCTCTTCCAAATGTCAAAGTAGTATCCTTCAATCCTCTTTGAATCAATGAAGTCTCTTTTAAAGGCATCCCTTATACTAATTCCTAGATGTTTCTCCAGTTCATCTATTTGCATATTTTCTGGCAACTTATGTAAAGCTTTTATGGCTGTTGCCGCAGCTTTAATCATAACCTCATGTGTCCTCTCAAGAATCTTTTCTTTCTTTCTTATTTCAAGCGCATTAAGCAAGTTAAACATTTTTTCAACATATTTTTCTGCTCTTTCAATCCATTGATCCACAAATTCTCCTTTTACCTCTAGGAGTTTTTTGTGTTCTATATCTTTTCTTATTTGAACAATTTCTTTTAACCATTTCGCATATTCTTCTTCTAACAACCCCGGTTTAACAAGATATTCCATAACTTCCTCATACAACTTACTTGGAACAGGAGGCTCCAAGCCCATAAACATCAAAACAGCTTGCGCAGAATTTACCATAGCATAATAACAATCTTCAGCGAGCATTAGCAACTTTACAGTTTTTGCTCTAGCCAATTTCTTTGGAGCATCTTCCATATAATTCTCTATAGCCTCTCTTGTTCCTTGAATTTTACCAAGCTTTAGCAATCTTTTCCATGGCATGAAAAATCCAGCGTCGAATAATGGTTCTCCTTCTTTTATGAAGTTGTAAACTATTGGATGACCAGATTTTGCATAATCTACAAATTCAGTCAATGTGTAAGACGGCTGTATTGAAATTTTATCTGATATACTTTTTGCCATTTTTTCTAAATCATCGTCAATAGCTTCTAATTTATCTCCACTTAACTCTTCTATGGTATCATCTAGGATGACAATTATGTCTATGTCGCTTTCTGGTTTAAATTCGCCTCTAACAACAGAACCCATCAAAACTATCGACTTTACTAAATTGCCATATTTTTCTAAAACTCTTTTTGCAAACTCTCTTGCCTCTTGCAATCTTTTTTCTTTTTCATCCATTTTTACTCCTCCAAAATTTCATTTGGAAGTAGTTTTTTGAATCTTTCAATAATTTCTTGAGCTAGGTTTAAAGCTTTTTGTAAATATTCGCCATTAACCTCTTTAACAATTCGATGATCTATATCCTTCCAAAGCTTATCAATCTCTCTCCATTTTTCAAGAAATTCTTTTTCAATCTTACCCTCGTTTACCATTTCTTCTAAGTATTTTGGTATTTCTTTTGGATCCGGTTGTGTTTTATAGTAATGCATAACAACAGCTTGTATTGCATCACTGGCACAATATCTTAAATCAAAAATAATACTTTTCAAATCGTTTTTGATCTTTTCTAATCTAACCTCGGAAGCTTTTTGCTTTAGTTTAATAACTTCTTCGCTTGGGGGGAGCAACCCAAGTTGTAGCATTCTTTGTATAGGTTTTACAAAACCTGTATCGTAAATGATTAAACCATATCTCAAGTAGTTTATAAGTTCTGGAGAACCAATTCTAATCCATTGCCAAAATTCGGTTAGGTTTGTTGTTTGTACATGTAAATCTTTCAAATTTTCTGCAGTTATGTAAATTTCTTCTCTTATTCTATCAAAGTCGATGGAAGTTTTTAATGCTGTATCATCTAAAATTACCCAAATGTCAACATCAGAAGTTTGCTTGATATCTCCCTTTGCAACTGACCCAAATATAACTACTGATTTTACTATTTCCCCAAATTTTCTCCTTATTTCATTCATGAATTTTACGCTTTTTTCGATAAGAGCTTTCTTCCTTTCTTCTATCTCATCTTTTTTTACAAGCTTTGTATCTTCAAGCTCTTTTTCCAGATTTTCAATCATTTTTCAAATTGTTTTTCAGCTTTAAAGCTTAAAGACAAAAAGAGACGTTTTAGACAAAAGATTCAAGTAAAAATTCTTAAGTAACTGCCGATTTTTTACCTGCAACTGGAATATTTTAGTTAAAAATCAAGCTTTCGACTTTTGAAACCATTGTTTGACTTTTTTCTGCTTGTAGAAAGCAGCATGTAATAGTATTACACTTATATATAAACTTTGCCATA
>JBMSAV010000078.1:0-2844 GCA_049414645.1 Candidatus Aenigmatarchaeota archaeon | reverse complement strand
TTTATTTTTCATTTTCTTCTTTTCTTTTTAATTCAAGCATTTTTTCTTCATATTCTGCGTATAGATAATCAGCACAATCTAAACAAACTAGAGCATTATATAACACTCCATCTCTATATATTGGAACTAGTTCATTACAGTCATAGCATACTGTTTCCAGACATTCTTCACAGATATATGCTTTCTTTTCTTCTATGATGTTTTTACAAATTTTACATTTTACATATCTCTCTTTCATAGCTTTTACCTCCTGTTTAAAGTAAAACTGTTTGTATTTTAATTTTTGAGTTTTATTTTGAAAAGTTGTTTTAAATCGTGATAAGCGTCTATGTAGTTATTTACATAGTTCTTCATATTTGTTAGTATCCAATGTTCTCTTTTTACTAATTCATTGTAAGTGTCATCTAAAAGAATGAGATATAATGGTTTTAATTCTTTAAATCCTTCTGGCATTTGTGTTTGACTGTCTCCTCCATCCGTTATGAAGACTATTTCGTAGTTTTCTATCTTGGTTTTGTTCAGTTCAGAAATTAACTGATTTATAGCGTTAGCAAAATTAGTTCCTCCATCCATAAATGATGTCAAGACATCCAAGAGCATATCAGAAAAACTGTCATTCTTATACAATATTGAATAATCTGTAATTCTTAATCTTGTTTTTGCCTTATCGCTAAATCCGATATAGATTACTGGTTTTCTATTCTTGAAGCACAGACTAGCCAGTTTCAAGAATAGTGCTTTTGCCATATCAATTTTTAATCCTTCCATACTTCCAGACTCATCAACAATAAACACAAGAGCTGGAACTTCTGCCAATTTCTCTTTTTCATAATTCATAAGCTCATTCTTCAAGAATTTAACTGTTAGATAATCTGGAAGAAGTTCTTCTAGTATAATTTCACTTGGAAATGGAGGAAGTTCATTAGAAAACTTTATTCCAGAATATCCTTCTGTTTCTAATCCAGTCTTACTAGTGAATATCTCATCTCCATAGTATTTGTCAATAAGGTCTAAAATTCTTCTTACATTACTGTTGTTTGCTAATTCAAATATAGTTTTTTCGTTCAAGAACATATTTAATCCTTGCTCTGTGCCTCCGAAAATTTCTTTCAATCTGTTTCTATACTTTTCAAACTCTTCTAGTATTTTCTCAATAATTTCCAAAGCTATATCAACAGCATCATCTATGTTTGTAGAAAGATTAATTCTAGAAAGAATATCTCCTTTTTGAAAATCAAGACTATTAAAAAATTGTTCAATGAACTTTACAGTTGCTCTTATGTTAAGTCTAGTTTTTTCTCTTATTTTGTCTATATTCTTTTCTCCTATTTTCTCAATAAGAGTTTTCATCTTTTTTATCAAATCTTTAACTCTTTCTGATTTTGCTTTGCTTTCATCTTTAAGAGTAGGCTTTTCCCATTTATACAGGAGAAAGAATAAATCCTGTATTAAGTAATCACTTGCTAGTCTCCAGTTAGTGAAATAAAATTTGTAATAATTCCAGTAAAGATTTAAATCTGCTCTATTTACTTTATACAAGCTAGTAGTTCCTGTTTGTCTCAAAAGATAGTTCCAGTCAAAGAAATAGTATCTCATACTTATTCCTCCTGTTTGTTGTTATTTTGTTCTAACAGTTTTACTACTTCTTCTTTTATTCTGGCAGATATAACATTTACTACTTCCCATTTACCTTTATATTCGTTTTTGACTTTGTTTAAAATTTCCTGTAATAGAGCTATTTTTTGATTGCTGTCTGTTTGCTGAGATATGATATTGTCAATTTCCTTATTCAACTTCTTTATCAAAGTAGATATATCTGGAAGAACTTTATCAAGATAGTCAATTACTTTTGCTCTTTCTTTTTGATTAAATGGAAATATTGTTTCAATAGTCAATCTGAAATAGTAATTGTCTAGTAATCCGTATGCTTTAAGAACTCTTAGCACCTTGACAGTTTTCACTTTTCTTCTATCTGAAATAATGATATTTTGTTCTTTGAGTTGTAAAATAGTATCCATTATGAAGCTTATTTCACTGTCTGATAACTTTGGAAGTTCTTTAATTTCTCTTTTTTTTATGACATAGACGCCATTTTGACTGTCAGAATTAGCATATTCAAGCAATAACTTTAATTCATCATTACTTACATAATCTGTAAAATATCTGAATAGAAATCTGTCATATAAAGCTAGAAGTTCTTCTTCTGTTGGAATTTCATTAGATGCTGCAATTATCATTTCTGTTTTGACTGGAACTGGTTCAGGATTAAAGAAAATTCTTTCATTCATTATGGTTAAAAGAGTATTGAGTATAGCGGTAGATGCTTTGAAAATTTCATCAAGAAAAACAACCTCGCATTCTGGAAGTTTATTTGTAGTTATTCTTTTGAAGATACCTTTCTTATATTCTTCCAAGCTTACAGGTCCTAATAGTTCATCAGGAGTAGTGTATTTGTTTAGGAGATAATAAAAGAATTTCTTATTCTGTTTTTCAGACCAGGACTTTGCTAAAAGGGATTTAGCAGTGCCAGGAGGACCTATAAGAACTACATTTTCAGATGTTATGTATGCTATGTTTAGAACATCGTTCATTCTCTTGATGTTATATCCTATCATCTCTTTACCTCCTTTTTAAAATTTTAAATTTTGAGTTTTTGAGTTTTATTTTAAAAGGAGGAGGCTAAAAAGCCTCCTTAAAGTTTTTGATATCCTTGTTTTTTCTTTTCTTCTATAAATTCCTTATAATTTTCAACAATAAAGTATTTGTCGCCTTCTTTTATGTATGTCATAAGGAATTTTTCGTTATCTATTTCAATAACTATATATTTTTCTAGTTTGCCCGATG
>JBMSAV010000077.1:0-4304 GCA_049414645.1 Candidatus Aenigmatarchaeota archaeon | reverse complement strand
TTTTTCTAAGTATAAATTTATAATTAAGAAAGCCCTAGTTTCCTAGGACTCAGGTATACACAAGGAGGTGAAAATATATATGAGAATAAATAATATGAGAATAAATATTTTAATAAGATTTCTTAGACACACCCCATAACTATCTTATCTCTGTTAGTATGAATTATGTAATGTAGCATTTAGTTAGTAAAAATTTTTAAAATACAAAGTACAACTGAAAAAGATTGGAATGCAATCTCTTCTCTGTTAGGAAGATGTCAACTCTATAATTTCATATTCCACATTATATTTTTCCAAAGACTTTTTCACTCTATCAAGAGTTCCATACTCATCTTTATAATAATTACTATTAATTATCACTACTTTACATGAAGTATTATATTTTTCCAAATAATCTTTAATGTTATTAATAAATCCTTCCACGTGTCCCGTACCACAAATCAACACTACTCTTTCACAACCTTTTAGATTTAAAGTTTTACAGAAAACTCTTTGGAAAACCTCCTCTCTATCTTGATCTAGCAAGTACCATATTTCTTGAATTATAAGATCTTCATCCTCAATCAAAAAATGACGTTTTAAGAAAGGAATCTTTGCATAGCCTAAACCAGCCCTTACCCATCTGGAAGGCTCGTCTAAATAGAATATGTTAAATTTTTTCCTAAGATAATCCTTGAACTTTTCTTCTAATTCCTTACTAGGTTCAATTAATTCTATATCGTAGCCCCACGCTTTCATAATAGAGTGTCTTATAGATAATAAAAAATCTTCTCTAATGTACTCACAACCTTCGAGAAAAATTATATCTGGATTAAAATTATCAATCAAATATTTTTCTAAATTTATAATTTTTTGAGCTATTTCTGGAGGAAAATATCGCGGGTGATCTTCGCCAATTATAAGCATATTTTTCATGCTTTTTGGAACAATTTCTTTGCAACTTTGAAAATTTTTACTAGTTTCTTCCGGTAATGTTACTTTCATGTTTATTTTAATGATAGTAAACTATAAAATATTTTAATTAGGAATTTTTAGACACCCTGCTGTGGGGTTATTATTTTAAAAGTAATACATTTTTCTTAATATATCCGCGGCTAAATAAAATTTATTTTGTGACATCTTCCCACATGGTTTATTGTATTGCTCTTTTAAAGAAGATATTATCAAGCATAAGCTTAAGTATTTAAAATTTCAAACATAGAATTAACGTTTATGAAATCTACTTCTGCATTTTGAGCAACTTCACCATCTAATTCTTCTTTATCTGCAATGTATATTACTTTTCCTAATCTCTTTAACTCTCTCAAAACTCTACTTTTTTCTTCAACGTATCTATCCCCATCTACAATGATAACACTATTTTCTTCAACTTGCGGAAGAACAATTTTAATTATTACTTTAGCTCCAGGATTAGCCGTAACTATAAACACTTTTTTAGGATTGTATTTTTTTAGAGCATGACAATATATTTTTTCTGCCCTCTCCTTCTCATACATTTCTATGTGATTTAGCATTTTCTCTAAAACTCTATAGTACTCTAGTGGATATATCGATTTAAAGGCGTCTCTTAGGCCGTAGTCCTCGCATTTTAGAATAGCCTGATAGTTTTGAAAGCTGTGGTCTTTAAAATTCTCTGGAACTTTAAACCCTTCGATTTCCAACCTTTCTATACTTCTTATAAAAGCCTCTCTGTATAGTTTTCTAGGAATCTCTTCGCTTATGAGAGTTCCATCTAAATCAAAAACAATAACATCAATGCTCTCCATTCATTTTAGTTCTGAAAATAAATTTAAAAGCTAAAATTAATCATAGCTATCTTTTTAAAATATTTTATAATAGCGACAAAATTTAAATAGCGCAATAGTTATGAAGAGAGAGATTCAGTCTCTTAATAAATGACAAGGTATAGAAAATCACTATACGGCTTGGAACATAAATAAAAATAAAAGTTCTGCAACAGAATGTCTAGAAGTTCTTAAAGAATTTGTGCTTGAGGACAGTATACCACTTACAATTTTTGGAACTGAAACTAGTTATAGATGGTGGTTAAGAAATGGCGGAGAGGTCCATCAATGTGATACGTCGTTAGAAATAGCAACCCCAGAATGCCAAAACCATTTTGAAGTTACTAAATATGATATGGCAGCAGATGTTATTGCATACATTGCTTCTAGATTATCTTCTATAAATACAGGAAATTATATTAGAGTTTATAAAAGAACTTATGAATTTTATGATCACGAGAAAGATAATATTACTAGAGGGCGTCACGAATCATACCATTCTTCTATTCCATATACTATCTGGAAAAATTAGTATTACCTTTTCTTGTAATAAGACCTATTTTTAGCGGCACAGGAGAGTATATAAAAATTCGTGATGAAGCCGAATTTTTAATATCCTCATGAATATAGAAGAGGTGAAATTAGGAGCGATAGAAGTAAGGACTCCTTACCTAATGAGGGCGAGAGAATCCACTTTACATTTGGAGAATGCCCATTGAATAAGTGGACCAGATTTCTTAATAATGGAGCAACTTCTTATGCGACTATGGCAATAGAGGAATGAATTATAAAGAATGTACCTAGTACAAGCAATCCTATTGAACAAATGATGAATATATCTCTAAATTTAGATGGAGACTGGAAAGTAGAAGTAGGTCCTAGTAGATTTGAAGACGCATTAAGCTTATTTAATTCATATTTAATTCATACTATTTAGATCCAATAGAGAGGTTGTTCTCAGATATAATTGTTAATCCGTGGGATAAGCTAACTTTAGAAAAATTAAAATACGTAATTGGATGTCTACAAAAATGAAGCTTTGAGAAGTGCGCAAAATATATTCAGCGGATTGAAGTTAAAAGCTTTATTGAAAATCCTGAAAAGTACGTAAATATAAAGAACCAAGTAAAGAAGGAGAATATATTAAAAAATCCGGGTTGGAATGATGAAATAAAAAGGTATTTAGATGAATAGAGAAGAGATCCAACCCTCATTAATCTAGATTTATATAAAATATTCTAAAATTTTGATAGTTTCTTTTTTATCCTGTCTTCAGGCCTACCAACTAAAACCCATCCTTCAACCTCAACTTTTTTCCCATTTGGTAACTTAAAAACAAAAACGCAACTCTTCTTTTCGACTTTCTTCTCCTTCTCCCCCGTATCTATAACAAGCATGTTATAAGTTTCATCAACAACCCTTCCTTTAATCCCGATTTGAGTCTTATTCGTACTTTTTTTAACCTCAACTTCTAACCCAATTAACTCATGCCTAACCAAATTCTTTTCTGTTATCATTCCTGCTTTTGTTTTCTACTATAAAATTTCTATCTGTTCTTCCTTAAACCCAAGAGAAGTTAAAACTTCTTTCATTCTTTTCCTATGGTCCCCCTGCAACTCTATATGATTATCTTTAAAAGTGCCACCACAAGCAAACCTTTTCCTTAACTCTTTAAGAACGTTTTTTACATCTTTTGTTATTCCTTCTATTATTGTTGTTGGTTTACCAAACCTTCTCGTTTCAATATAAACTCTTATTTTGACTTCTTCTTTTTCTAAAGCTTCTTCAATTCCAAGTTCTTCAGGTAATCCAGTTATTTTTTTCATCTTTGGGATCTCTCCCTAATTAAAGTTAGTATCCTAGCTATATTTCTTTTTAAATTTTTTATTTTTGACGTATCTTTTATGGGCCTACCACTAGCTACAAAACCTCTTTCTTTCATTAATTCTAACCTTAAATCATTGAGCCTTTTCTTCAGTTGTTCTAATGTTTCCTCCCTTATTTTCTTCAGAAACTCCTTTTTCTTCCTCACCTTCCTCACCCTTTTCTATTTTCTTCTCAAAAATAAACTCTTTTGGCATTTCTTTCATTATCCTAACCTCAACCCCAACAATACCAAATTTAATTAAAGCTTGAGCTTGTGCCCTATCTACAAGCCTTTCGGCATATTCTCCGCTAGTAGCAATAAAACCATCTTTAAACTTTACTCTTCTAGATCTCTCCTTACCCATTATTTTGCCGGAAATTACAATCAAGGCACCAATCGCTCCAGCTTTCATTATTTGGTCTAGATAATAAAGAGCAACCTTCTTATAATTAATTCCTCTCTCAATAGCTCTAGCAATTCTTCTTGCAACAATGTTAGCATCTAAATAAGGATTTGTCACTTCTCTAACATCTATTAACGGATTTTCAATCTTAAATTTTTCTTTTATTTCTTCAACAAGCTCATCAATTTTTCTTCCAGACTTTCCGATTATCAAGCCAGGTTTATAAGCGTAAATTATTATTCTCGTTCCA
>JBMSAV010000076.1:0-2350 GCA_049414645.1 Candidatus Aenigmatarchaeota archaeon | reverse complement strand
GAATATTGGAGTCAAGTTTACTGGAAATAAGTCGTTCCATATTATTGTAGCATTTGAATCTTTTCCGTCAAAAGTAAATGGTATACCAACAAAAAATTTATATCCAGAACTCCCTCAAAAAATCATCGAATATCTAAAATGGTATGTTAAAGAAGAATTAAAAGAAGATTTATTGGCTTTAGACAATCCAAACAACATTTCACAAAGAGTGGGAAAACCTTTAAAAGAAATTATGGAAAAAGATGAACTAGACCCATTTAAAGTTATAACAGTTGATATCTTTGGTTCTAGACACTTATTCAGAATGCCTTATAGCCTTAACGAGAACACAATGTTGGTTAGTTTGCCAATAAAGATAGAAGAAATAGATTCTTTTGAGAAAGAACAAGCAGAAATAAAAAAAGCAAAAGTTGAAGAAAGCTTTATTAAGATTTTAGCAAAAGAAGATGCAACAGGTTTAGTGATTGAGGCTTTAGATTGGTATGATAAATACCATAAAGAAGAGGAGATTACAAGGGTTGAAATATCAAAATTACCAAAAAAACCAATAAGTAAAAAGAGTAAGATACCTGAAGAATTTTTCCCTCCTTGTATAAAGAAGATTTTGGAGGGACTTAGTGACGGGAGGAAGAGAGCCATATTCATTTTAGTAACGTTTTTAAGAAACATGAATTGGAGCATGGAAGAAATAGAAAAGAAAATGTATGAGTGGAATGAAAAAAATAAACCGCCTTTAAGAGCTAATTATTTGAGAACTCAGTTGAGGTGGCATTTTAGACAAGATAGAAATCTATTGCCGCCAAACTGTGATAATAAAAGCTTTTACGAAGACATGGGACTCAAAGAATTTTGCGATGAATGTTCAAAACTCGGATTTAAAAACCCTGTTAATTATCCTTTCTTAATATTGAAAAGAAAAAAGAGGAGAAAATAAAATATGGAAGCGATAAGCTTTGAGTATTTAAGGAAAATTTTGAATGAAGAAAAGAAAAGCCAAAATCTTACTAAAATTTCTGACGATTTTTATGAAGTTGTTAAGCAATATGTAGAAGGGAAGAAAAAGTTAGCAAAAGAGAGAAAAGATGAAATAGAGTTAAGGAATATTGAAAGAATTGTGGAGAACATTTTTAATTTGAGAGAAAGAAAGATTGTTAACTTTGCTATAATGTATGCTAGGGCGGGAATTCAACCGTCTAACTTAACCTCGGAAGAAAAAGTTTTCTTTGATAACTTAGTTGAGTTAATAAAGAGTAGAAGAGAAACACTGAAAAATATAAAAACAGTTCTGGAAGAAAAAGAGGAAAAGAAAGAATTTGAAACTTTAGTTGTTTTTAAGCAAGATTTTCCTGCTTTTGTAGGGATAGATGGCCAAACTTATGGACCTTTTAAAAAAGGAGATATAGCAAGGCTGCCAGAAGAAAATAGGAAAATATTGGTTGAAAAAGGTGTAGTTGAAGAATTTAAAGTTGAAAAGTAATTCTATGAAATGAAATTTCCTAAAACGATTAGAACTTATTGTGTATATTGTAAGAAGCATACGGAACATAGAGTAGAGTTAGTTAAAAAGAGGCCTAGAAGGACTTTGTCTATAGGTCAGAGAAGATTTCTTAGAAAGATGAAAGGATATGGGAGTTTTCCGAAAGAAAATCCTAAAAATAGAGAGAAATCTACAAAAAAAGTAAACATAAAATTAACATGTCAAGAATGTAAAAAACCTCATTTTATTGAAGGGTGGAGAGCTAAAAAGTTTGAATTAGTAGAAAAAGGAAAATAATTTTAATTTTTTGAGGAGGAAGAATATTATGAAAAAGATTATTGAAATGCCAAGAAGCAAATTCTTAAAAGTAATGTGCAAAAAGTGTAAGCATCAGCAAATAGTATTTGATAAGCCTTCCACAGAAGTTAAATGCTTGAACTGTGGGGCTGTTCTTTTAATTCCAACTGGTGGGAAAGGAGAATTTATTGAGGCAAAAGTTATTAAGGAGTTAAGCTAATTTTCTATATGTTTGAAGAAGATATTTTTGATGAATTGTTGAGAATTAGAAGAAGAATTGAAAGGTTAATGAAGTCGTTTGCTCCTTTAGCAACTTTCGAAGAAATAGAAAGCTTTCCTGTAGATATTAGCGAAACGGATAATGAGGTAATAGTTAGAGCTGACTTGCCAGGATTTTCTAAGGAAGAAGTATCTGTAAGGGCGACAGAAAATAGTTTAGAAATAGAAGCAAAGCATAGAGAAAAAATAGAAGAAAGGGGGGAGAAATTTTATAAAGTTGAAAGAAAGGTTGGTAGTTTTAGAAGATTAATAAGCTTGCCTGTAGAGGTTGAAGCGGATAAAGCAAAGGCAAGGATG
>JBMSAV010000075.1:0-4562 GCA_049414645.1 Candidatus Aenigmatarchaeota archaeon | reverse complement strand
AGATAATTCGTTTAGGTTTTTGTTATACAGCTTTTTAGCTAACTCATCCGCTTTATCCTTACCTAGTTTGGAGATTATATATTCATATTGGTTTTTAGGGATTTTAGCCTTGGACATATTCTTGGATTATCTTATCTATGGTATATCCTATTGTAATTTCAATAGCTGTTTTTAAAGCCCTTGTTTCTGCTTTTTCGATAGCAATATCAACATCTTTCTCTTCTTGTAGATTAGTAGCACCAGAACCAGTAAATTTCATAACTAAAATTCCATCTTTTGATATAGAGATAGTGCATTTTGCTATTACAATATCATTTACAATTTGAATATCTGTTTTATGAGATAAAGAATATCCAGAATTAGCAAAATACCAGGATAAAGAATTTAGTAAAGCAAGAGCTACTGGTCTAGTTATCTCATATCTGTTATTTATTTTCACAATAGCATTCTTATCTGTTTTTAGGATATTTTCTAGCCTTTTCTTTACTATGTTCCTTGTTTCTTCTATCTTTTGCATTTGCTTTTCCTCCATAGTTTTAACCTCCTGTTTTAATTTTTGAGGTTTATTTTTTAATTTTTGAGTTTTATATTTTGCTACTTGTAAATAGTTTCTTTAAATCGTGATAAGCATCTATATAGTTATTGACATAATTTTTCATATTGCTTAATATCCAGTGATTTCTTTTTACTAATTCTTCATATGTATCGTCTAGAAGAATGAGATATAAAGGTTTTAATTCTCTAAATCCTTTTGGCATTTCTGTATCACTGTCTCCTCCATCCGTTATAAAGACTATCTCATAATTACTAATTTTTGAGTTTTTTAATTCTTTTATAAGACATTCAATAGCACTAGCAAAATCAGTTCCTCCACGCATAAAGCTAGTAAGAGTATCTAGAAACATATCAGAAAAACTGTCATTCTTGTATAGTATTGAATAGTCAGTAATTTTTAGTCTTGTTCTAGCTCTATCACTAAAACCAATATAGATTACTGGTTTTCTATTTTTGAAACACAGACTAGCCAGTTTGAGGAATAAAGCTTTTGCCATATTGATTTTTAATCCTTCCATACTAGCACTTTCATCAACAATAAACACAATAGCTGGAACCTCTGCTAATTTCTCTTTTTCATAATTCATAAGCTCATTTTTTAAGAATTTCACTGTCAGATAATCTGGAAGAAGTTCTTCTAGTATAATTTCACTTGGAAATGGAGGAAGTTCACTAGAAAACTTTATTCCAGAATATCCTTCTGTTTCAATACCAGTTCTAGATGTAAATATCTCATCTCCGTAATGCTTTTCAACTAGGTCAAGAATTTGTCTTACTTCCGTGTTATTTGCTAGCTCAAATACAATTCTTTCGTTCAAGAATATATTTAATCCTTGCTCTTTTCCTCCAAATATCTCCTTTAATCTATTCCTGTATTTTTCAAATTCAGCTAGTATTTCTTCAACTCTTGCTAATGCTATATCAATAGCATTATCTATATTTGTAGAAAGAGCAATTCTAGAAGAACTGTCTCCTCTTTGATTATTAAGATTAGCAAAAAATTCTTCTATGAATTTTACTGTTGCTCTTATGTTAAGTCTGGTTTTTTCTCTTATCTTATTTATGTTTTTATTTCCTATCTTTTCAATAACAGTTTTCATTTTTCTTATTAAATCTTTAATCCTATCTGATTTTGATTTTGTTTCATCTTTAAGAGTAGGCTTTTCCCATTTATACAGGAGAAAGAATAAATCCTGTATTAAGTAATCACTTGCTAGTCTCCAGTTGTTAAAGTAAAATCTGTAACAGTTCCAGTAAAGATTTAAGTCTGCTCTATTAACCTTATATAGAGATGTAGTTCCTGTTTGTGTAAGAAGATAATTCCAGTCAAAATGCCAGTAATTCATATTTATTACTCCTTGTTCTGGTTTTGTTCTATAAGTTTAACAACTTCTCCCTTTATCCTAGCAGATATAGCATTTATTACTTCCCATTTACCTTTATGCTCATTTTTTACTCTGTTTAGGAGTTCTTGAAGTAAAGCTATTTTCTGATTACTGTCTGTTCGTTGAGATAGAATATAATCAATATCTTTATTCAGTTTTCTGATGAGAGTGTTAATGTCTGGAAGAACCTTATCAAGATAGTCAATAACTTTTGCTTTTTCCTTTTGATTAAATGGAAATATTGTTTCAATGGTCAATCTGAAATAGTATGGATTAAGCATATCATATGCTTTAAGAGTTCTTAATACTTTAATAATCTTTACTTTCCTTCTATCTGAAATTATAATGCCTTGTTCTTTTAACTGTAAGATTGTATCCATTATGAAACCTATTTCACTGTCAGATAATTTTGGTAATTCCTTTATTTCCCTTTTTTCTATAACATAAATACCGTTTGTATTATCACTATTAGCATATTCCAGTAAGAGTTTTAGTTCATCATTATTAACATAATCTGTAAAGTATCTGAATAAGAACCTGTCATATAAAGCTAGAAGTTCTTCTTCTGTTGGAATTTCATTACTAGCAGAAATAATCATTTCAGTTTTAACAGGTGTAGGTTCTGGATTAAAGAAAATTCTTTCATTCATAATAGTAAGAAGAGTATTGAGTATAGCGGTAGATGCTTTAAAGATTTCATCTATGAAAGCAATCTGGCATTCTGGAAGTTTATTTGTAGTTATCCTTCTGAATATACCCTTCTTATATTCTTCCAAACTTACAGGTCCTAGTAGTTCATCAGGAGTAGTGTATTTATTGAGTAAGTAGTAGAAGAATGTCTTATTCTGTTTTTCAGACCAGGACTTTGCTAGAAGGGATTTAGCAGTTCCAGGAGGTCCTATGAAGATACAATTTTCAGATGTTATGTATGCTATGTTTAGAACATCATTCATTCTCTTGATGTTATATCCTATCATCTCTTTACCTCCTGTTTATTTTAATTTTTGAGATTTATTTTAAATTTTTGAGTTTTATTTATGTATGTTTTAGAATTCTTTCCTATTCCAGTAAGAAGTTGTTGTTATTATTTTATTATTTTGTTTAATTCTTTGGACAATGTACTAGATAAGAAATTTCCTTTGAAGTCAGTAATTCTTGATTTTTGTAGTATTTATATATTATTGGAATAGTACCTTTTACTAAAAAGATTTATCTCATCCTCTTTTAAACCGTTTCTTTCCAAAAATTCATA
Organism: Candidatus Aenigmatarchaeota archaeon; assembly: GCA_049414645.1. Classification (GTDB taxonomy): domain Archaea; phylum Aenigmatarchaeota; class Aenigmatarchaeia; order CG10238-14; family SpSt-28; genus SpSt-28. The sequence continues at coordinate 1,370 of JBMSAV010000075.1, read as the reverse complement.
ATAGCTGTTATCGTCCTCTTTTTTAGGTTTTTTTTTCAAAAGACCCCCCTATACTGGGAGGTCATCATCTTCTTCATAGATACTCAAATCTTTATCCATTATATACTTTTTTCCATTATTAGTATCAAGAATAGGAATTTCATAACTATCAGATAGGAAAATCTTCACTTTCTCATTATCTGTCTCTCCTATTATCAAAGTACCAGATGTAGATGGAATACGAACTATTCTCTTTATTCTTATAGGAAAAGGAACTTTATCTAATTCCCATTCCCTATATACTCTCGTTTCTTTTATCTTTTTTATAGTTCCAACCTTCTTCATGGTTCTTACCTCCTTTTTAAGCTAAGTATAACTTGCTTGTTAGTCATAAATTTTAAGTCACAAATTTACAAACTTTTGAGTTTTTATTTCTTTTCTTCAATTTCTTTTTCAACTACTTCATTATTTTTAATTTTTTTAATTTTTGAGTTTCGTTTTTATCTACTGTACTGGATCCTGGCTAGTCTAGCTAGTAATCATCTAATTATCTCTTAATTATTTTTAATTTTTGAGTTTAATTTTTTAATTTTTGAGTTTTGTTTTTATATACATTACTAGATTCTAGATAATTCTAGATTCTAGACAATCTAGAATCTAAGTAGTCCAGTAAAAAACTTCCCTTCAATTGGACAAAGCATAAAACTCAAAAAATTTTTTTGCTAATAACTTTTTATAAAAAGTTATTACTTTACTCTATCTAGTTAGTTATCTTTTTTATCTAGCTACTAGAAGAAAAAAAAAATTTTAGATAAATATATTCATATTTATCTGGTCGTGTTAGAATGAGATAAAACAAAAATTATTGAAAAATAAAGCATTTTAAATATCTCATAGTTTAGAATTATGAGATAATAAGAAAAGATTTTGTAGATAAAACAATTATTTTTAAATATCTCATAGTTTAAATTTTGCTATTTTTAGATATGAGATAATGGAAATTAACATAATTAAATATCTCATTCTTGAATTAGTTTATGGTATGAGACAATAAAAATGTGAGATAAATGAAAAATATTTCATAAGCACTACTTAGATTAAAATTATGAAATAATTAGCATACCATAAGTGATAAATATCTTACATTAAAACTTGAATGCGATAAAGTTTAATATCTCATAACTGGATATTAACAATAAGATAATTAAAACAATCTGTTAGCTAAACAAACTAGTGTTATATCTCATAGTTAAATATTAAGTAATGAGATAATACAAAAACCAAGAATACTAGAAATTTTTTATTCCTATTGTCTCATGATAATATCAGGAGATATTTAGAATGCTCAATAATTCAATAAAACTCTTATTATCTCACTCTAACCAAAACCA
>JBMSAV010000074.1:0-4341 GCA_049414645.1 Candidatus Aenigmatarchaeota archaeon | reverse complement strand
CATTGGCAATGTTTGAAGTTATGATAGATACTAATCAAGTTGAAAAAAAAGTTGAAGAGAAAGTTTTTGTAGAAGGTTATGATTTGGAATCTCTGATGTTCAACTGGCTTAATGAGCTTCTCTACGTTTCTGATAGTAAGAATTTAGCTTTTAGTAGTTTTGATGTTAAGGTAAACGAGGAAGATTTTAAGATAGAAGCTGTTTGTAAAGGTGAAGAAATAGACCATAAAAAACATCAAACTAGAACTGTTGTTAAGGCATGCACTTATCATAAAATGAAAATTTGGAAAGATGAAACTTGGAAAGCTCAAGTTGTTTTAGATATTTAGCTATTCTATTTTGAATCTTAAAACTCCTCCTATACCGCCCATATTCTTAAACCCTTTGCCTTCTTCTGTATCATCAGATACTAAATGAACCTTTGCTCCTAATTCCTCTGCTTTTATAACTATTTCATCGAATATTTCTTCTTCTCTTTCAGCATTCATTTCTTTGCCACAAACCTCACATTTAATTCTTTCATCTCTTTTTATTATCACTGATTTCTTATGCCCATTCTCACAAACAAAATGCTTTCTTGTATATTCAAAATCTTCAGATATTATCAATTCGTTTAAAGCTCCCATTTCCAGAGCTTTTAAAGTTTTTTCCAGGCCAACAACTACATTTTCGCCTTCCCTCAACCTTATAAAAAAGTCACTTAACAACTTTCTTTCTCTGAACATTTCTGTTTGTTGTAATACATCTTCAGATCTTTTAACCAATTCCTCCAAACCATATTCGTCAGTATAACCAACATCCTTAACAGCTAAAACCTTGTTTTTTATTTGATAATGAAGATAATCTTCTTTCACTAGTCTTTCTTTTATTGGGCCGGGACCTCCTATTAAAACGCCCACAACATTTTCTTCTAAGAAAACGTTTGAAGCGACTTCTCCAACTTTAGTTAAAAACTCATTAATTGCATCTTCTCTAAGCCTATCATACCTTCCTTGTGAATTGTGGACCAGTAAACTATTCGCAAAATAATTTCCGTAAGGCTCAACTTCTAGATCATAAAAGAAAATGGAAGCTTCAACAAAAACTTCGCTAGTGTTCTTAACTTTAACTTCTTTAACTTCTTCCCCTTCTAAAATAAAAATTGTATCTTGCTTTTCTATATCTTTGACAGGTTTTTCTTCTATATTTTCTTTTTTAACAAATATTAAATGATCGAAGCTTGCAATTATAGAATCTTTTCCGTAAAATATTTTTTTTGCTTTTTCTACTTTTCTCTTGTAAACTTTTTCTACTATTCCTACTTTCACTTTTCCATCAGTGAAATCAAAGCAAAGTACTTCATCTCCCTTTTTTACTTTGTTTATGAGTATTTCTTGACCGTTAGCCATTTTTATTAAAGTTGATTTATGCAAACACATCCCCCCCTTTACAGTCTTGCTTGGTACTGTAGAATCTAACTTTTTCTTTACTACTACTCTTTTTCCTTTTAGTAGGCCTATGGTTGCCTCCTTAGCATCTAGAACTATTAAACCATAGATATCTCTCTCTTTAATCATGTCTTTTAATGGATCTAAAACAAAAACTTGGTCGCACCAATAAATCTTTGTTTCCAGTTTTTCTGGAGGCTCTATAGACCAAAGCCTAATATCGGCTTTTCCTTCAAATTCAGAAACGTTCCCAGCGAAAACAACCAAACCATTTGGAGGAGTTTGTTTGAAAAGTTTTAAGTGTTGAATTATTTTCTCTAATGCAGAAATAACATTTTTTCTAGTTGTTTTGCTTTTTATGTTTTCTGCTGTGGATTTTTCTTGCGTTAGCTGGTTAATCATTTCATACAAATTATAACCAGAAGGAATGTAGACAGAAACAAGCTCAGTATGCCTACCTTTAATTTTTTCAAGTTCTTTTATTAGCTTTTTTAACTTTAGATTTTCACTAAATCCTATTCACCTTTTTGACTATTCTCTAACTATTTCAACAAAAGATGGGGCAAGAATTAGATAACCATCTGAAGTTCCGACCAAATCAATATTATTTTGCTTACAGTTTCTTTTAAGCTTCATAATCAAAGTTTGAGTGTATCCAAAATCTTTTTTTTGTAGCTCTTGAGTTTTAACTATAACAATCATTTGCCTGGCAAACCTTACAATTCTATCAACATCTTCAGCCTTAGAAATCTTTTCAATTTTTATTTTAATTTTCTCACCACTTTCTGGATTTTTTATTTCTTCAGTTTCACTCAGCTCAATTTCTTTTTCTTCTTTTTTGGCCGAAGGGAAAAAATCGCTTATTGCCATAAATTTTATTGATTTTCTATATTTAAAGTTTTTTAAATTTTTTCGAGAATTTTTTGTAATTGTTTAAAGCTTAGAATTTCTTCGCTTTTATAGGTTTAATATTCGCTTCGTATTTTTAAAACTGGCTCGGCTGGGGCGTTTGAATAAAGCCATGAGCAAGTTAGAATAATCTTATAACTATCTTATAGCAAAGCTTATATATAAGTGTAATACGTATTACATGTTACTTCTTACAAGTAGCAAAAATATTTAAAGTTTTCGGTCCTATATTATGAAGGAAGAAATTAAAGATGGGGCGGCAGTTTTCACTCTAGAAGAGGAAGATTTTGAAAAGGACGACCTTATTAATTCATTATACGAATTTTTTGATGAAGTTTTAAAGCGTGCGTGCCATTTTTACGGAGATCATCCTTATATAAATATGTACATAATAAACTTGGGTTGGATAAAACTAAAGTAGAAAAGCTTTTTCGCGACTATTTAGATAATAAAATAAGAAAAGCTACTAGCTACAGAGAAGCAGCTAAAACATGTCTTATTGCTTTCGTATCAGGAGCTGCTGCAGTGCAATTGGCACCCGATCCAATTAAAAACGACCCAATCTCTTACTTAGCCCCTCCAGCTGCGAGCCTTTGTATAACACTAATTTATATTATAGCAAATAAACGAGAAGCAAGAAAACTAGAGAATATAAAAGATAGAATTTACATAAAAGAGTAGTTAAGTTTACATGCGTGAAACCTACTTGTTTTTTAATTTTGTAAAGCTTTTAAATAGGGTTTAAAAAACTCAATATGGAAATTTTGGGAATAGACATTCATTGGCTCGGCCATGCGACTTTTAAAATTGAAAAAGAGCAAAAAATTTTTATAGACCCTTTCCAGCTTAGAGTTCCAGAAAAAGATGTAGATTTAATTCTTATTACTCATGACCATTTCGACCATTGTAGTATTGATGATATAAAGAAAATAATAAATCAGCAAGCTGTGATAATTGCAGCAAAAATGTGTAGAGCTAAGATTGATAATTTTAAGTCTCAAGTTGCAAAGATTTTATACTTTGTACCCGGAGATAAGATAACCATAAACAATGCAACAATAGAAGCAGTTCCCGCCTACAACATTAATAAATTTAGAGCTCCAGGAGTGGTTTTTCATCCTAAAGAAATGAATTACGTTGGTTATGTTATTGAAATAGATAAGGTTAGAATTTATCATGCTGGAGATACTGATTTTATCCCAGAAATGAATAACTTTGGTAAAATTGATATAGCTCTTTTGCCAGTAGGAGGAACTTATACGATGAATGTTGAAGAAGCTGCGGAAGCAGTAAAGGCAATAAAACCAAAGTATGCAATACCTATGCATTATGGAAGTATAGTAGGAAGCGAGAAAGATGCAGAGAAGTTTGAAAAGTTGGCTTCTGAATATACAAAAGTTATCATTATGAAGAAAGAATAGATTTTGAAATTTCCTCAAGTTTTTTGTATAATTCGTTTATGCTACCGTCGTTAATTATCAAATAATCTGCAAGCTTTAAGCAATCTCCAACCCTTTGACCATATTCAGGCTGGTTATTTCCCAAATCTATTTCATCAATTTCTAAAAATTCTTCAAAAGTTTTTGGATCTCCTTCTTTTTTTCTTTCAAACAATCTTTTGAACCTTATTTCTCTTGGGGCATCAACAGCAATCAATACAAAATCCTTACCAAACTTTTTTCTCAAAAATTCCACTTCCCCAGGATTTCTTATTCCTTCTATAATTAAAACTTCTTTTTCAATTTTTTTCGATAAAGTTAGAATTGCTACTTCCGCTAAAATTTGATTTCCATATCTTTTCCTTAATTCATTTCCTTTTTCTATAAAATTTTCTCTTTTTAGCTCTTTGCCTTCTTTCTCTAGCTCTTCTTCTATTATATCAGAAAGAGAAAGGGAAGAAGAAGAAAAACAAGAAAGGAAAAAATTTTTAACTGTTGATTTCCCACTAGCTAAGGTTCCTGTGATTCCTATAACTTTCATTCATAAGTCAGCTCCCCTAACCGTT
>JBMSAV010000073.1:0-4222 GCA_049414645.1 Candidatus Aenigmatarchaeota archaeon | reverse complement strand
GATTTTACAAAAACATCTAAAACATCTCTTAATGCTGAACATTCTTCAATTGAAAGTGCTATACTTTGTTTATCTTTGCCATTATCAATTATGGAAACATAAATTTTTTCAGCGTCAGTTCTAACTAACATTATTTTGTATCTGTTTTCTCTTTTATGGAATATTCTCATTAAAGTTTTCTTTTTTTTCTTTTCTTTTATTTCATTTATGTTGTTTTTTGTTATAATTTTCATAGCTTTTCCTCCTTTTTGTATGTGAGGGGCTAAAAAGCCCCTAGAAGTCAAATTCTACTGGTTCTACTTTTCTAATGTTTTCATTATGTCTTTTGTATATTCTGACATTAGAGATTTTTTGTGCTTTTTGTAAAGCATAATCGTAATGAGGTTTGTTTTTTAGAGCATCTATAAGCTGGAATACAGAGTAGCTGGATATATCTTTTCCGTAGGAAGCTATCACTTTCACGAGAGCCTCCAAAAGTTCTGCCAAGTTCTCTCTTGCTTTTTCTCTTGCCCTCTTTCCATTTACCTCCATCATCTTTCAACCTCCTTTTTAAAGGAAAACTATTTAATTTTTGAGTTTTATTTTTCATTTTCTTCTTTTCTTTTTAATTCAAGCATTTTTTCTTCATATTCTGCGTATAGATAATCAGCACAATCTAAACAAACTAAGGCATTATATAACACTCCATCTCTATATATTGGAACTAGTTCATTACAGTCATAGCATACTGTTTCCAGACATTCTTCACAGATATATGCTTTCTCTTCTTCTATGATGTTTTTACAAACTTTACATTTTACATATCTATCTTCCATAGCTTTACCTCCTGTTTGGTAGAACTGTTTGTATTTTAATTTTTGAGTTTAGTAAATTCTTTCTTTTTTATAGAACATTCTTCTACCAGTCCATTTATATGTTAATTGGTAGCAATCACCATATAGTTTATCTTCATTCCATACTAAAACTTGTAAATAAGCTTTTTTATCAGGGTAAAAGATAAAGTATCTTCTTTCAACTTCGTGGTTAAGATAGCAATAAGTCAAACTAAAACTATCACAACCTTCTTTTTCTTCTATTTTGTATTCGTCTCTTCCTAGTCTTGCTCCTAATGTGCTGTCTCCAGTTGGAAAATTATCATCTAAATCTCTTTCTACATAAGTAATGTATCCTTTTAATTTCTCTATAAGATAACTTAACCAACTATCATCGTTAATATAGCATACTCTTCCTTCTGTTGTTTCAACTTCAAAAAGCCCGTATTTTTCTAAATAACTAACATTTAACAGTTTTTCTCCTTTCTTTACTTTGAAATTAGGATGCCAGAAAATCTCACCTAATGTCAGAATAGATTTTAGAATAGGACTACCATCAGAACTGTTTTCAAAATCTTCAATAACTAGTAATTGTTTATAAAAAGACTTTATAACTAGATATGAACCTCTTATACTTGAAATAACTTTCTTAAATTCAAATGGACAGATATAGAGATCTTTATCATAATCACTTCTTATAAATATGGTTTTTACATTTACTTCGTCATTATCAGGATATGCTTGAAGATAAACTTTATTTTCTTTTATCTTGAAAATGATAACTGGACATAATCTGTTTATGGATTTATATACTTGCGAGAAAGCTTTCTTTAATTCTTTTGTATCTATGATTATGTATTGAGCAGGATTATCTTTTAGGTAAGATATGGCAACTTGCTCTACTTCTTTTATATCTTTTTCTAAATCTTTTATGTCTTTCATATCTTTACCTCCTGTTTTAACTTTTGAGTTTTATTTTGAAAATTTGAAAAGTTGTTTTAAATCGTGATAAGCGTCTATGTAGTTATTTACATAGTTCTTCATATTTGTTAGTATCCAATGTTCTCTTTTTACTAGCTCATTGTAAGTGTCATCTAGAAGAATGAGATATAATGGTTTTAATTCTTTAAATCCTTCTGGCATTCTTGTATTACTGTCTCCTCCATCCGTTATGAAGACTATTTCGTAATCGTTTATTTTAGTTTTGTTTAGCTCAGAAATTAACTGATTTATAGCATTAGCAAAATTAGTTCCTCCATTCATAAACGATACCAAAGTATCCAAGAACATATCGGAAAAACTGTCGTTCTTGTATAGTATTGAATAATCTGTAATTTTTAGTCTTGTTTTTGCCTTATCGCTAAATCCGATATAGATTACTGGTTTTCTATTCTTGAAGCACAAACTAGCAAGTTTGAGGAACAAAGCTTTTGCCATATCAATTTTTAATCCTTCCATACTTCCAGACTCATCAACAATAAACACAAGAGCTGGAACTTCTGCTAATTTCTCTTTTTCATAATTCATAAGCTCATTTTTTAAGAATTTCACTGTCAGATAATTTGGAAGAAGTTCTTCTAGTATAATTTCACTTGGAAATGGAGGAAGTTCATTAGAAAACTTTATTCCAAAATATCCTTCTGTTTCAATACCAGTCTTAGATGTAAATATCTCACCTTCGTAGTATTTATCAATCAAGTCTAGAATTTCCCTTATCCTTGTATCATTTGCTAGTTCAAGTATAGTTCTATCATTTAGAAAAGTATTTAATCCTTGCTCTGAACTTCCGAAAATTTCTTTTAGCTTATTTCTGTATTTTTCAAAATCAATCAGAATTTCTTCAACTTTTGCTAGTGCACCAGCAACAGCTTCTTCTACATTTTGCTTGTTATTTAGATTTTTAAAGAATTCTTCAATAAACATTACTGTTGCTCTTATATTAAGTCTAGCCTTTTCTCTTATTTTGTCTATATTTTTTTCTCCTATTTTCTCAATAAGAGTTTTCATTTTTCTTATTAGGTTTTTAATTCTTTCTGATTTTGCTTTATTTTCATCTTTAAGTGTAGGCTTTTCCCATTTGTAAAGCAAGAAGAATAAATCCTGTATCAAGTAATCGCTTGCCAGCTTCCAGTTATTAAAGTAGTATTTGTAATAATTCCAGTAAAGATTTAAATCTGCTCTATTTACTTTATACAAGCTAGTAGTTCCTATTTGTTTTAAAAGATAATTCCAGTCAAAGAAATAGTATCTCATACTTATTCCTCCTGTTTGTTGTTATTTTGTTCCAACAGTTTTACTACTTCTTCTTTTATTCTGGCAGATATAGCATTCACTACTTCACATTTACCTTTATATTCGTTTTTAACCTTGTTTAAAATTTCATGTAATAGAGCAATTTTTTGATTGCTATCTGTATTTTGTGCCAGTATGTTATCAATTTCTTTGTTTATTTTCCTGATAAGAGTGTTAATATCTGGTAAAACCTTATCAAGATAATCAACAACCTTTGCTCTTTCTTTTTGATTGAAAGGAAATATAGTTTCAATTACTAGCCTGAAATAGTAATTGTCAAGTAATCCATAAGCTTTAAGAGTTCTTAATACTTTTACAGTCTTTACTTTCCTTCTGTCTGAAATTACTATATTTTGTTCTCTTAACTGTAAGATTGTATCCATTATGAATGATATTTCACTGTCAGAAAGTTTAGGAAGTTTTTTAATTTCTCTTTTCTCTATAACATTAACTCCATTTTGACTGTCAGAATTAGCATATTCAAGCAATAACTTTAATTCATCATTACTTACATAATCTGTAAAGTATCTGAATAGAAATCTGTCGTATAAAGCTAGAAGTTCTTCTTCTGTTGGAATTTCATTAGATGCTGCAATTATCATTTCTGTTTTGACTGGAACTGGTTCAGGATTAAAGAAAATTCTTTCGTTCATTATTGTTAAGAGAGTATTCAATATAGCGGTGCTAGCCTTAAAGATTTCATCAAGAAAAACTATTTCTGCTTCTAGAAGTTTATTTGTAGTTATTCTTTTGAAGATACCTTTCTTATATTCTTCCAAGCTTACAGGTCCTAGTAGTTCATCAGGAGTAGTGTATTTGTTTAGGAGATAATAAAAGAATTTCTTATTCTGTTTTTCAGACCAAGACTTCGCTAGAAGGGATTTAGCAGTTCCAGGAGGACCTATAAGAACTACATTTTCAGATGTTATGTATGCTATGTTTAGAACATCGTTCATTCTTCTTATATTGTAGCCTATCATCTCTTTACCTCCTTTTTAAAATTTTAAATTTTGAGTTTTTGAGTTTTATTTTAAAAGGAGGAGGCTAAAAAGCCTCCTAGTATTTTATTTCTATAACAAAGAACTTATACTTTAACTGTTTTATCTCTTCTTTTGTTA
>JBMSAV010000072.1:0-2105 GCA_049414645.1 Candidatus Aenigmatarchaeota archaeon | reverse complement strand
AGCAATGCCTCAATGGTCTTTTTTTGCTCTCAAAAATTGGTTACATAACATGGGAATTGTTCACGAAACCGCAAAAGATTTTGCTCAGGTAAGTGACATTACAAGGCAACAATTGGCTTTTGAGCTTTTCAAAAGACCTGAGCTTTTAGAAGCTCTAACCTATCTTGCTCCAGAAACAATGGAAAGTATTTTAAAAGAAAGGAATAGATTACTTGAAGAACTTGTTAAACTTTTCGATGAAAAACTTGTTCCATTATGGCAACAATTACCAGACCAAATTAAAGAAGTTTTAAACGAAAAAGCAAAAATAGAATTTTTCAAAGGAGAAGAAGTTGGTCCCAAATTAAAGTTAAGCTTGGACCGCAACTTGGATATCCAGAAAGTTGAATTAACTATAAGGCAATCTCCTCAAGAAATTGAAAAAAACCTAGGACAAAGAATTTCGAATGTTTTTGATTGGTCTAATATGGAGAATATTAAAAAATTTGTTGAAAATGAAATACGCCCTCGTTATGGAGAAGCATTGGCTCAGTGGGAGGAAATTCCAGAGAAAACTCAGGAGTTTTTATCAAGGACCCAAACACTTTTAAGATATGGAGGGGTAGAAACTATTAAAGAATGGTTATCTAAAAGGCCAGCCTTAGATGAGGTTGTAAATTTAAGTAAAAAAGTTGAAAAAATGACTGTAGATCCTTTGGGGCAAGATTTGTTGGAATTGTTAGGGAAATATAGCTTTATAGGTAGAAAACTGGCTGAAAATAGAGAAACAAGAATTACCAACGCTGATAAATTAAGTTTGCTAAGAGGAATTTTAGCTCTTGGAATTTCCGATGAAGAAACGCTTTTTGCTTTTTCGTATAGAATTTTCGATAGCCGAGAAGCACAAACCTTTTTTGTTAATCAATACATCAATGCTTATATCAACGGTACCTTAGCTGAATTTTTGGATAGTCAATATCCCGTTCTTTACAATTTCTTGAGGCAGGCAATTAAAACCTTGCCTAAGGAATATTCAATTGACAATTTCATAAATGCTATGAGAGCTCTTCAAGATGAAGCTATGAGATTAAGACTAGAAGCTACGACAAGAAATGGAGGTATAAATCCTTTTGTTTCAAATAGAGAATTTTTAGAACAACTTTATGGGGTAAATCGGCACGATTTAGTAAGAACAGTCGAAGCAACAAAAGAAGCCATAGCAGAAATAGCAGAAGAAGTTCTAGAAAAAGCTCCTCAAGCTGAATCTTCGGCAATTCAAAGAACCATTTTTGATTTGGAACTTGCACCTACATTTAAGGTATTGAAGCAATTTTGGGGCAAACAAGCTAAGGATGTTTACAATAAACTGGCTTCCTACATTGAAAATATGGAAATTTTAGAAGATTTTACAAGGCTAAATCTTACTGAATTTTCAAAGATTGTGCCCGAAATAAAGAAGAAAATTAGAGATTTTGAAACTTCTCCGTTATCATTTAGGGGTAAAATGTTTTATATAGACACCACAAAGACCTTTAAGGAGGATGGCAGAATAATGGTAAATTTAGTTAGCTTAACAGGAGACAGAGAAACAATTCCTGTTACCCAAGAATTTGCTTTATGGCTTAAATATGCAGCTGCTACCATAGAAAACATAAAGGGCAAAAAGCCTTCTATCGAAGAGATTATTAAAGCCATTATAAATCCCTTTGACATCGAAGGAATAAATCTTTTAAGTTCTGGTTCTTATTATTAATTGCGAAATTATTTTCTTTGCGAATTAGCACTATGCCCTTACCAATAGGAGAGTTTTTGCAAAAAGTAAGTCAAAAAGTAGCTCAAAAATTAGAGATAAACACCGCAAAACTTGTCGAAGATGCCGTTGCTGATGTTAATAAATTCGTAAAAGTAAGAAGCTGGTTTGATTTAATTTTGGGAAGATTTGCTTCACCAGAAATTAGAAACCTTTTTCCTGCTTTAAATGTTTATTACAGGCTTATAAATGGAGGAGCCCTTACAGAATCACTTATCAAAGCCATAGAAACCATAGAACAAAAGGCTCTTTATTTCGTTCAAAATCCAGAAAAGGCTAAAGAGCTATTTAATAACTTTTGGAGATACGGTGATGC
>JBMSAV010000071.1:0-2152 GCA_049414645.1 Candidatus Aenigmatarchaeota archaeon | reverse complement strand
AAATAGAAATTTAAGCTTTGTCATAGGATACTTCTTTCTTGATTCTGTTATGCAATGTTTCAAGATATTCTGAAAGACGGAATAGAAATAATTTAAGTTTAAAACTTCTCTTCTTCAATTCTTCTGAAGCTATACTTGTATGCTAAAAAGAAAAATACTATCACAACTACTAATAACAAACCAAACTTAACATCTACTGGGCTAACTGTTGTTGTTATTGGTAATGGTGTGATTTTAGAACTACCAACGTTCAAAGCTGAAGGTGCATAAAAGTTTATTACTCCACTCCCAACTAAAGTAAAAGGATAAACTCCACTTGTCACATTACAAGGAACTGAAGCAACTATCGCTATTGTTTTTGTTTCGTTAACATCTATGCTTATTCTTTCAGGATATCTTATCCACTTTGCTGCTTCTCCAATAACGCTTAAACTAATATCTCCTTTTGTGCCACCAACATTTTTTAATGAAACGAAAATAACATTATCGTTGCATACTTTAACATCGTAAATCTCTTTAATGCTAACAATTGGAACTTCTTTTTTACTCAAACAAACACCATACTTGCAGCCATAAGGACAATAATCTAAAATTCTATAACCAATGCTTCCATCAACTTCTCTAACTTTAGAAATTACATAATTTCCTTCACAACTCTTTTCCAATACTTGAAAGCTCTGAGCTAAAGCTACCTGAATCATTACTAGTAACGAAATTACAAACAAAACAATTTTCTTGCTCATGATTAATTATTGAAACGAAAAGCTTAAATATCTTTACTATTTAGTAACTAAGGAGTGAACCATTCTATTTCATAATATTTATGCTCAGAACCGGGCAACTCGATTCTATTGGCTAAATAATAAGTAACGCTAGTCTCCCTATCGTTAATTGCAATTAATAACCTTAATCCTAGTTCATCCGCCCTATCTAAAGCACTTGCTAGCATTTTTCCGCTTAAGTTCTCATCTTCGTTCAAAGAAATAACAAGAAAAGAAGGATTATCTTTTTCTGGTCTTTCAACTTGATTTCCCGCTTTTCTATGCCACGCAACAAAATCTATTGGAGTTTTTTCTTTCAAATAATCTTCTTTTTTCATTCCGGGAATTGCCATTATAAAAGTCTTTCTTACGCTATGCGCAACCCTAATAGCTCTAGACCATTCACTCATAGGCATGCTAACCTCTTTTGGAAAGACATGAATAACATGTTTAGAATGTTGCCATTCTTTTTTCGTTCCAACAGGCCTTGCTCCAGGAAAATAAATTCTAAAATGAGTTCCAAACTTAAAACCAGTTTTTAAAACAAAACCTTTATCTCTCCAATCTTCATAGACTTCGAGCATTCTAGAAGCAAAAGGTATCCTTTGCTCAACCTCTTTTAAAACATCTTCAAAAGAAAGTTTTTGATTAGAAGAAATATCAATAACTTCAATACCTTTTTTAGCAAGGTATAGAGTTTCTATTGCATCTAAAGATAATGTATTCCCCCTTTCTACGTTTTTATAAACCCCCCACTGTCCAAACCAATATTCTTCAAAAAATTTTCTCGCTTCTTTTCCGAAAGCCAAAGAATAGCATTCCTCTCTCATAAAAAATAAAGGAAAATTAGCTTGTATTGAAAAATACTTCGAAGGATATTTTTTTATTGGACTTTTTCCAAAATTTTTCATTTCAATCCTTTCCGGAAAAGTTATAAAAAGGCCTCTGTCTTTCCAATCTCTATAAACGCTATATTTAACGAAAAAATAACTTGAATAAAATTTTTGAAAGACCTGAGAAAGGGGAATTTCTTGCCTACCTTCAAAAACTTTTGCTTTTCTTATGTTTGATAGATAAAATATTTCTATTGGATGCAAATATATTTTATTTGTCTTTTTCTCCCCTATAAAACTTTCATTCAGACTTTGATTAACAGAAAATGCTCTACCATTTTCCAAGTAAATTCTAATTTCCTCTCTTTCTTCTTTCATTTTATTTCCCTCATTACACAATAAATTGGTCTATCTATCATTATTTGACAAAGCAAGTCAATTGTTTGATTTAGCGTTGGATTTTTAATTTCTCTAGATCCTCTTAAACTTTCTATCTTAAGGGAATTTTCATTAGATAACCTTTCTATTAAATAAATATTGTGCTTATTTACCAAAGAC
>JBMSAV010000070.1:0-20095 GCA_049414645.1 Candidatus Aenigmatarchaeota archaeon | reverse complement strand
AAAATTAGGAATAAAATATGTGGAAAGCAAAGTTGGTAGAGTTTACATAATAAATGAAATGAGAAAGGAAAATGCAGATATTGGTGGCGAAATTTCATCTCATTTCTACTTTAAAGATACGAATTTCACAGAAGATGCTTTTTATGCTTTTGCTTTAATGATAAAAATACTTAAAAAAGAAGATAAGAAAATAAGCGAGTTGCTAGAAGAATATCCTGAATTTCCTCATGAAAGTTTTAAAATAAGCGTTCCTGAAGATAAAAAATATCATATAGTTGAAAAACTTAAAGAGGAGATATCAAAAGAATTTGAAACTATAACAATAGATGGGGTTAAAGTTATATTGGACGATAAAAATTGGTTCTTAATTAGAGCATCTAATACTGAACCTGTTATTAGAGTTTATGTTGAGGGAGAAAGCAAAGAAAAGTTAGATAAAAACAAAGAGATTGTTTATAATTTTATCAAAAAATTTATTTAGTATAAGCAATTTTTCTTTATGGATGAATTAAAAGATAAAACAATTTTACTTGTTTCTCCTGAGCTAAAGACATTTAAATCTAGGGCTGGCGGTTTAGGACAAGTAGCTGAAGAATTAGCAAAAGCTTTAAGCGAGTTGGGTTTAAAAATAGTTGTTGTCTCTTGCCTTTATAAGTACTTAGTAATAGATTCATATAAAAAAGAAATCGATTTCTCTGACCTTAATCTAAAAGAAGCTGGCGAGATTGATGTAACAATTGAGAAAAAATATAAAACGAAAATTTTTACAACAGAAAAATATGGAGCAAAATTTGTCTTTCTTTACAATGAAGAGCTAACAGAAGCTTTATATATGGGGGACTTATTAAAATTTTCTATATTCTTTGCTAAAGGTATTCTAGAAGCTATGAAATTGTTAAACATTAAGCCTGATATAATACACTTGAATGACGCTTTAACAAGTCTTGTAGCAGTATATGCTAAAGATGATCCATCTTACATAGAGTTTTCAAAGACAAAATTTGTATTTACAATACATAATGCTGGTTTTGCTTATCAACAAATTCATTCTATTGAAAGGAAAAATTTACTTAACCTTCATTCTTTCTCTTTAGAAAAGTTGATTTGGAACGGAAATATAAACTTGTTGTACGCTGGAATAGAAAATAGCGATATAGTTAATACTGTAAGTGAAGATTACGCTATAAGCTTAAAAGTTGAAGGAGAAGGGATGAAAGACGTTTTTATAAGAAAAAACGTATTTGGAATTTTGAATGGGATTGACGTTGATTATTGGAGGTCTAAAACGTACAAAAGTGCTACTCTTGATAACATTTGGGAGCTGAAATTGAAAGAGAAGGAAAAATTAATTAAAGAAATAAAAGCTAGAACAGGGAAGAGATTGAAAGAAGAAAAAATGATAGTCATAATGCCGAGAAGACTAAGCAGCCAAAAAGGATTTGATACAATAATGCCTCTTATAGAAGAATTCCACAATAACTACGGAGTTCAATTTGTTGTTCTTGGAGTTGCTCATCCAAATGATAACGTTGGGCAAGAATGGGCTAGAAGATTCTTTGAATTGCACAAAAAGTTGGAAGGATTTGCATTTATTTATTCTTTTGATGAGGAGCTTGCGAAAATGATGTATGCTGGTGCAGATCTTTTACTATATCCATCATTGCCCAATAAAGAGCCTTGTGGTACTGGCTATATGATGTCAATGGTTAATGCAACTCCATGCTTAGGAACAAGAACTGGTGGCTTAGCCGAAGTTATAAAAGAATTTGATGAGATTTTAGAAACTGGTAATGGTTTTCTTGTGTGGAAAGAAGAGTATTCAACTGAAGCATTCAGAAGAAAATTGGAAAGGGCTGTAAGAATTTTTAACAACAAAGAAAAATGGAAAAAATTGATGTGGAATGCTTTTAATACTGAAGTAGACATGAAAAATTCAGCCAAGGAATATATATCGAAAGTTTATTTACCTGCTCTAAAGATGTAAATGAGAATTGCTTTTTTCTGTTGGGAATTTTGGCCTAGATTAGTTGGTGGATTAGGAACTTATGCTATAGAAATAACAAAAAAGTTTGTTGAAATGGGGCATGAGGTTACAGTATTTACATTAAATGATGGATCTCTCCCAACAAAAGATTATTGGAATGGAATTGAAATCCATAGACCAATGATTTTAGATAGCAGCGAAATATTTCCAATTTTTGTTAGAGAGGATTTGAAAAGATGGGGTCACCACATTAAATTTTTCTCTGATATATTTGCCTTCAATTACCTTTCTGCATCAAAACTTGTTAATCAGCTGATCAAAAAAGAGCAAAGAAAGTTTGATATAATATCTTTTCACGATTGGTTAGCAGGATTTGCTGGAATAATGGTTAAGAACAACACTAGTTCGCCTGCAGTATTTCACGTTCATTCTATAGAAGAGCAAAGATCATTAGGTGGAGGGTCTGAAGTCGTAAAGGAAATAGAAAGAGAATCTGCAAAAAAAGCTGACAAAATAATAACAGTTTCTTATTCAATGAAGGAATTTCTCGAAAGTTTAGGATATCCTAAAGAAAAAATCAATGTTGTTTACAATGGAATTGATGCAGAAAAATATTCCTTGAAAAACGTTAATTGGAAACTAGTCGAAAAACTGAGAGAAAGTTATAAGATAAAAGACGAAAAAGTTATCTTATTCATAGGAAGATTAACTTGGGTTAAAGGAGTGGCTAATTTAATAAGAGCAATGCCGGAAGTCTTGAAGAGTTTTCCTAATGTTAAACTTGTTATTCTTGGTAAGGGAGAAAGCTATACAGATTTAATACAGCTTAAACAATCCTTAGGAATAGGCGACAAAGTAGAAATAAGAAGCGAATGGGTAAGCGAAGAAGAAAGAATTGCACATTATGCTATGGCTGATGTTTGTGTTTTTCCAAGTATAAGCGAACCTTTTGGAATTGTCTCTCTAGAAGCAATGAGTATAGAAAGGCCAGTAGTTGTTGGGGCTAGAGGAGTTAGTGGCTTAAGAGAACAAGTAATTCCAAATGGAGAAAACAGATGTGGCGTTCACATAAATGGAGAAGATCCTAACGATATTGCTTGGGGAATAAAAGTAGTTTTAGAGAATTTTGAAGAAGCTAAGAAATGGGGTAAAAATGGGAGAAAGAGAGTTTTAGAGAATTTTACTATAGAAAAAACGGCAAAAGAAACGTTAAAAATATACGAAAGCTTAATTTGAATATGATAATAGGAGTTGTTTCGGGAAAAGGTGGAGTTGGTAAAACTACTATTGCATCAAACTTGAGCTATTATCTTTCTCAAGTTGGTAAGAGTGTTACTCTTGTTGATTGTAATGTAACAACTTCTCACATAAACTTCAACTTTGGCTTCTTCAACTTCAACAAAACTCTAAACAATGTTCTAAGGGGAGAAGCAGAAATTTGGGAGGCAACATACAAGTATAAAACACTAAATATTATACCTGCTTCGCTGAGATTAGAGGATCTGAGCTACATAGATTTCATGAGTTTAAATAGAGCGATAAGAAGTATAAATTCAGAATTTGTATTCTTGGATTCTGCACCAGGGTTTGGAAAAGAGGCGATTAGTGTTTTAAATTCTGTTGATAGTGTGTTAATTGTAGCTACACCATTTATGACATCTATAGCTGATGTTCTTAGAATGAAAAAAGTTTTAGGTGAATTAAATGTCTATCCTTTGGGAATTGTGTTAAATATGGTTAAAGGAAAACATTATGAACTCAGCAAAAAAGATTTTGAAGCTATAACTGGAATGAAAGTAGTTGAAGTTGTTCCTTATGACGAAAATGTTGAGCATGCTCTCTCACTAGGAAAGCCTTTCATCGAAGTTTTTCCAAATACTAAAGCGAGTTTGGCAATAAAAAGAATGGCAAACAAGCTTTTTGGAGTAGAAATAGTGGAAAAGATGGGATTTTTCGAAGGAATGAAGAAAGGAATATTAGAGTTGTTTAGAGGAAAATTCAAAATTATCTAGAAACAAATTCATCATTAACAACAAAAAATCTGAGTTTTTCTTTTAAATCTTTTCTAACCCCAATTCTATGAGATGAATTAAATTCTACCTTAATTCCTCTATCTTCAATGTATATTGAGTTTTCTGGTGAAAGAAACTTTCCGTTAAAAGATTTATCTATCTTAAAAGCTTTAGTCAATTTTCCAGGACCACTCGTCAATTCTCTTATATCTTTTACTCTTCTGTTTTTCATCATTTCTTCAATACCTTTCAGAGGATGTACTGCTCTTATTAAAACTGCTCCAACTTTATTGTCCTCATGAGCAACAATATTGAACATCCAATTATTGTGAACATTATAAATGAAAATTTTTCCCGGATCTTCCCACATTTCTTTGTTATAATTTTTCTTTCCATGGAAAGCTCTTGATGCTGGATCATCTTGACCAAAATAAGCTTCCGTTTCAACAATTATTCCTTCGAGAGTTTTGTCATAAATTTTTCTCACAAGTATTTTTCCTAAAAGATCTATTGCAACTACTTTGGGGTTTCTTCTAAAAAACTCACTTTTTATTATTACCATTTTCTCCCCAGTTAGCCTTCGTTGGGCAATTTGGATCTAAACACATAGAAAATGCTCTTTTTCCTTTTCTAAAAACTCTTATAATTGGTGTATTACATTTTTCACAAATCTTTCCTGTAGCTTCTATTCTTGCATTTCTTGGCAAGGGATATATTGTCTTACATTTTGGATAGTTTGAACAACCAACAAATGCTTTACCCTTATACCTAATTATTATTAAATCTCCCGCACAAATAGAACATTTTCCCAAGATTCTTTTTTCATTTCTACTGCTAATTATAGCGCTAGAAAGCTCTTTGCCAATTTTTTCCTCAACTTTTTTGAAGTCTGACAAAATCTCTTCAAGTAGTTTCTTCGCTTCTTTTACTATTTCTTCTCTTTTTTTCTTACCATTGTAAACATTTTCCATTTCTTCTTCAAGCTTTCTTGTAAGTTCTTCAGAAATTATTTTAGGAGAGTATTGCTCTAAAATTTTTACTACTGCTTTCCCTAAAGGCGTGACTTTTATCGATTTGCCCATAATATAATTTCTGTCATACAACGTCTTCAAAATCTCGCTTCTAGTTGCCTTAGTACCAAGTCCTCTTTTTTCCATTTCTTTTATAATTGATGCTTGCGTATATCTTGGTGGAGGTTCTGTTTTTTTCTCTAAAATTTCAACTTTTTCAACCTCTAATTCTTCTCCCTCTTTCAATTCTGGTAGCAAAATTTCTTCATCCGAAACATAAGGATAGTAAAATTCTATCCAGCCTTCTTTAACTGTTTTAACTCCTTTTAGAATGAATTTTTTTCCGTTTATATCTAAGATTACTTGCGTGACTTCTCTTATAGATGGTTCACCAAAAGCTGCTAAAAATCTTTTCACTATAAGATCGTACAACTTTCTTTCTTGTGGAGTTAACTCATTTGGATTAGGAATTTCTTTAGTTGGATATATTGCTGGGTGGGCAGGATCGTCTTTGCTTCCTTCTACCACATGCAATTCGTTTCCAGAAAGTATTTTGTTAACTATTTTGTTATAAGGTGAAAGCTTACCCAATGCTTGCAAAATAAATTTAAAACCTATAGAAGATGGTATCTTTTGGCTTGATGTTCTAGGATAACTTATTATTCCTTTCTGATATAAACTTTCAGCCAAGTTCATTGTTTGCATAGGAGAAAAACCGAATTGATTATATGCTTCTGTTTGTAAATCTGTGGTGTTAAATGGAGGTGGGGGCAACTGCTCATATTGTCTTCTCTTTATTTTCAAAACTCTTGCAACTTTTTTGTTAGATTGAGAAAAAACTTTTTGTGCTTTTTCTTTATCCCATATTTTATCTTCTTCATAAATTGACTGATACTTAGTTTTTCCTATTTTTATAAAGGCAAAAATCTGCCAATATGGTTTTGGTTTGAAATTCTCTATTTCCTCTTCTCTTTTTACAAGTAAAGATAATGTTGGCCCTTGTACTCTTCCTGTAGAAAGTATAGAAAAAACATTGTTTCCATTATTTTTCAAAGATATAGTTAGCGCTCTAGTTAAGTTTATTCCCCAAAGCCAATCTATTTCATGTCTTGCTAAACCTGCTTCTAACTGTCCCCAATCCAAAGTTTTCATTGCGTTTTCATAAGAATCGATTAGTTCTTCTTTTGTTAAAGTAGAAAACTTCATCCTTTTAGCGTCTTTTCTGTTTAACAAAAATCTAAGAATGTTATATCCTATGACTTCTCCTTCTGTATCATAATCTGTAGCTATTATAACATCGTTTGCATTTGAAGCAAGTTCCTTTAAAACTTCAAAATATTTCTTCGAAAAATGAGAAAACTTACTTACCAAGAATGAAGGTTTCCATTCATAATCAAAAACAGGATAAAACCACTTCTTACTTATGGAAGAAAGATTAAAGAGATGGCCTACAGAGGGAGCAACAATATGTGGTTTCCCGTTCCTTTCGAAATAGTAATATTCCACATCGTTTTTCTTAAGCACTTTTAATTTTCCTTCAGCTAAGCTCTCTGCTATTTTCTTTGCTGCTTTTGGCTTTTCAGCTATTATTAAAGTGTAGGACATAAAAACCATCAAACCTATTCTAGAATTATTGGTTTAATTTTTGCCTCTAACCTTTTTTCCATCTCACTTATTTTGGATTCTAACAAAGTTATCTTATTTACAATTTGTTGTATAATAGTTGGTTGTACTATTTCTTTTTTAATACCTTCAATTTCTCCCTTTAAAGTTGACACTTCTTTAATCAGGAATTGAATTTCGTCTCTACTCACAGAGTTCATTAAATCGTATTTAGATTTTTCAAATTCTTGCTGTAGTCTTTTGAAGTCGATCAACAAAGCTGAGAAATCTTCAATATTTACGAATTTCCTTGAGATGTTTTCAATATCTTTTTGAGTAAGAACATCCTTTCTTTCTTCAATTTTTGTAGATATGGCTTGCAACGAATTTCTAATTATATCTATTTCTAAGTTTGATTTGTTAACTTCCGATTTCATATTTGATAAATCTCCTCTTAAAGATGAGATTTCTTTTTCAAACCTTTCCCAATCTTCTTTTCTTACCAACTGATTTTTCATTGAATCCAAAGTAGAAATAATACTAGATATTTCTTCTTTAAGTTTTTCAAACTCCTTTTTTGTCGAAAAGTTTGATATTGAGCTTTTCAAAAATTCTATCTCAGCAAGAAAACTGTTTATTTGCTTAGAAACATCATTAATCCTTGCTTCTATTAAACCAATCTTCTTTATATCTTCTTTTTGGGAAGAAATTGAAGCAACTAAATCGTTTACTTCTTTTAACCTTTCTTCAGTTTCGACCTTTAGTTCAGTCATTTTTGATATTGCCTCTCTAATCATATCGGGCTTTAGAAGCTTTACATCTCTATATATCTCGTCTAATTGCTTAGAAAGAGAAGAAACATTTACTTTTAATAAAGATAACTCATTTCCAAGTTTAACAAAATCTTCAAGTAGTGAAGATGGTATTCTTTTGTTAAGTTCTTCTTCAATCTTGTCTTTCAAGCCCTTAATTTCATCTAATTCTCTCTTTATAGATTCTATTGTCTCATCATGTGTTTTTACTATTTTACCTAATCCTTCTATTAAATCTCCTTCTTCTATAATTTTTGGAATAAATGCTAAACTTGATTCAACTTTTTCTATTCTTTGCTCCAACTCCTTTATTTTTTCTGTATCCGAAGATATTTTTGCAATGCTTTCTCTAATTTCGCTCAAAGAAGAAGATAGTATAGAATTTATATTGTTTATTTTTTCTTCAAAATCTTTTTTAACAGCCTCTAAATCTTTCTTAATTTCATCAGTAGTAGATGCCTCTAATAATTCCTTCAACTCGGCTACGGCAGCATTCTCAATCATCACCAAATCCTCTATTTCCTCAAATCTTTCCAAAACTTCGTTCAGTTTTGTCGCTTCTAATTTCTTCAAACTTTCATTTATTTTAGAAACATTCATTTCTAATTCGACAAACTTCTTTTCTAGATCCAAGAACTTTAATTTAAGGTTTTCTTCTTCTACCATATACAAAACCTATTATATTTTTGGTTTCTCCAATATTATTTTTTTGGGTATACAAAAATATAAACCATATAAAAAGCAGGAATCCTATAGAACCCCATCTCCATAGAACGAGATGTAAGAAATCAAAGGAGTATATTTGCTTATAAGAAAGATATATTGTTGTTGCAATTCTCGTTATATTGAATAAGAAGAGCAAAGATAAGCCAATTATAATTGGTTTTATTTTTCTTCTATTGCGAACTGGTGTAGACATGATTAAAGCAAAAAGTGTGTATAGGCTTTTCCACCCAGTTGAATCCCAGGAAATCTCGTATATTTTATTATAGATTATTATAAAGTTTTCTTCTGACTTTGAAGTTAATCCAAGGAAGTTTAGTAATCTTGAAACTAGAAACGCCTCAAAATTCTTAAGAAATTTTAGCTGAATATCAAAAGAAATAAAAACATAAAGTGGTATTGAAAGTAAATTTAGCATCAATACAAAATCTAGAAATGTCAAAATTAGATCTTTTCTCTTTCTTCTTCTATCCATTTTTTCAATTCCTCCTTTAACACATCTTTCAACATAGAATCTAACTTCTTTTCTTCAATACCATAAACATTACCAACTTTCTTTAGCTCATTCTTATCAATTCTCAATATTGGGTATTTCATTTGCTTTTCAAAAAACTCTTCAGTGATTAAGCATTTAATTCCATACTTATTTAAAAGACCGAAAGCTTCCTTATCGTTAGAAAAAATTATTCGGCCTTCCAATCCTATGTAAGCATCTATTTCCTCCAAATTTTCAATTTTCTCTAAGTTCAAAACTGGCTGCAAACGCATGCTTCTTGCTTTTTCTATGTCTTTTAACAAATTGAAATAATAATTTAGTTTTTCAAATTTTGTTTTGTAATCCAATAGTTCGTCGAACTTCAATTTAAGTTTTTTATAAAAAGATATCTCATCTTTAAGTTTTTTTAATTGCCTTTGCAATTCTATTCTCTCTTTTAAAAGTTCAGCCAAAATTTGTTCTCCACTTCTTTCTTTTACTGTTTCAACTTGTTCTTTTTCTTGTTCGCTACCACCTAAAAGCATTTTTATTATCTGCTCTAAATTCGTTCCCTTCAGTCTGAAAAGGTAAAATAATACATCGTCTTTATACTCTAACAAGTTTTTTTCTTTAAGATACCTTTCCGCAAGCTCTATCTTTCTTCTTATTTTTCTGAAAGAGAAAAGAGCTGAAGCGAGAGCATCCAATTGATGAGTATCCTCTATTTTTTCTTTATATTCTTTTACAATATCCTCTTTTTCTTCCCTACTCAAGTCTCTTTTTGGCCTTAAAATTCTGCAGCCAAATGTTCTTGCTAAATCTTTAACTGCCTTCGGTGTTTCTTTTTTATCGGTTGCTATTAAAATAGGTCTTCCTCTTTTAAGTATTTCTTTTACTATTTCTCCTTTGTTGTAGCCTCGAAATGTTCCGATAAAAAGAATTTCTCCTTCTGTAGAAAGTACAGCTATTGCTGAATTTAAGCCAGCATCAAAACCAACTATTATGCTCTTCAATTACTCACCCATACTTTTGTAAATTTCTTAATATCATTGATTGTTTCTGTCATTTTTAATTACAGTTGAACTCATCCCAAAGTTTGTCATCGGAGTCTCTATTCATTATTTAATTCGGTAACCCATTCTCGTCATACCTGTGAGCTTTAAACCATTCTTCTAATTTTCCCCCTATTTACATAGTTTGACTTTCAATCCTACATTAGTCTGATTCTAACATAGAAATATGGAGGGAAATAGTTAAGATAATAAATTGGGATATTTATGTTAAAAGTTTTCCTGAATTAGAGGAAATTGAAAAAAGAAAAGAAGAACTTATAGGTTCTGATAAGCCTTTTAAAGATGAGGAAGAATTGAAGAAATTTATAGAAAAGGAAAACCATATAAACAAATGTCTGGAATGTGGTAGAAATTTTGAAGATATATTGTATAAATCTCTCCGATAAATCAATTTCAATTTTTTAAAATGTGTCCTTGTTAAGACTTTAGAAAAAATATGAATTCAAAATTTTATAAAGAAAATTTAGGAATTTATATTTTGCGTTTGGGACTTGCGATAGTTTTTCTTTATTTTGGAATTTCTCAGATTTTAGATCAATCAAAGTGGATCTATTTAGTTCCAGATAGATTTTTTATTTTTTATATTAATGAAGTTTTGAAGTCAAAATTAGTTTTGGTCAATGGAATTTTTGATACACTGATCGCTCTATCTTTAATTTCAGGATTATTTATAAGGATTTTTTCCGTTTTGGGATTTATTCATTTTTGTTCAATCGCGCTTTTTTCTTTAGGATTTGAACCAAGTGGAATAAGGGATTTAGGATTACCTTTTGCAATGTTGTCTTTATTTTTTTCTAATGCGCAAATAAAATTTTATACAAAGGTCATAAAATAATTAAAATTTAAAACTAAATAAGCTTTAAATTCATTTAAAATATATTATGGAAGACAAAATGAAATCAATGAATAAAAAGATTATTTTAATAGGAGGAGTTATTTTCTTAATTTTAATAGTCCCAGGCATTTTCATTTATTTAAATAAACAAGAAGTTTTTTCTCCAAATCAAATAAAAACTGAAAAACAAGAAATAATTCCGCTACAAGATCAGTCTATACAAAGCCAAAATCAAGAAAAATTAACACAGACTTCCGGAGAAGAAAAAACTGAAGAAAATGAAAAAACCTATACAATGGAAGAAGTAGCAAAGCATAATTCAAAAGAAAGTTGTTGGTCAGTTATAAGAGGCAAAGTTTACGATTTAACAAATTTTATCTATAAACATCCGGGTGGAGCTGATAAAATTTTAAAAATTTGTGGTAAAGATGGAACTGATTTATTTGTCAAGATGCATGGCGGCAAAAAAACCCCGGAAGAAATTTTAAAGAGTTTTGAAATTGGCGTTTTAAAAAGTCAATAATAAAGATTCTTAATTATAACAAAAAATGACAGAAGTTAAAAAAGGACAATTAGCAATAGATTTTGTTTTGCCAGATTAAAATGGTAGATGGCATAAGCTTTCAGATTATAAGGGCAAATGGATTTTGCTTTATTTCTATCCTAAAGATGATACCACTGGATGTACAAAAGAAGCTTGAGTCATTAGAGACACCTTTCCTAATTTTAAGAAATTAAAAGCTATTGTTTTTGGTGTTAGTGTTGATTCGGTAGAATGTCATAAAAAGTTTGTTAAAAAATACAATTTGCCATTTACATTACTTTCTGATGAGAAAAAAGAAGTTGTTAAAAAATATGGAGTTTGGGGTAAAAAAACTTTTATGGGCAGATCTTATATGGGAACAAAAAGAACATCATTTTTAATTAATCCAGAATTTAAAATTGTCATGCCGACGAAGTTTTGAAAGAATTAAAATTATTTAATGAACAAAAACAATAAAATCTCAAGATCACAAATTGAACTTTTTATTGATTGCCCAAGATGTTTTTGGTTGGATGTGAAATTTAAAATTAAAAGGCCTGAAAAATTTTCTGGCGGTTATATTGGAAGCAAATATGATCAACTTTTGAAAAATTGTTTTGATAAGCATCGTGAAAATAATAAAACCCCGGAAGAAATAGAAAAACACGAATTAAGTTTATTTTCTGATATTGAAACCTTAAAAACTTGGCGGGGGAAGGGAATTGAATATTTTCACGAAGAGCATAACATAATTTATTATGGCAAAATTGATGAACTTTTGACAAAAGAAGAATATTTAATTCCTTTTGACTTTAAAACCACCACCAGCAAAAATTTTCAAATATATGAGAGAGATAAAAAAAGTTTGAATTCATTTATTCGTTGTATTTTTCTTCTATTATTTTTCTAATTCTCTTCGCAAGCTTTTCTCCTATCCCATCAACTTTCATTAATTCCTTCTCGCTTGCGTTAAAAAATTTCTGTAAGCTACCAAAATTCTGAAGTATTCTTTTGCTCAAAACTGTAGAAATTCCTGGAAAAGACGCTAATATTCTTTCCTGAACATTTTTAACATTAATTTTCTTTTCCTTTATTTTATAACCTATTTTTTTGTTATCTTCAAACTCTTTCTTTGCTAACCAAAAAACCATTTTTGCAGTTTCTTCTTCATTTTTTGTCCTTAAAATTGTAACATTAGACTTAGAAATTAGGTAAGCTAGCGCTGCATAAAAAGAGTTTTCATGAATTCTTTCAATAACACCAAAACCTTCAACTATAAAGATTGGTTTTTTGTATGCAGAAGACAATGATTCAGCTTGCTCAAAAATTCTTCCATCTATTATCGAAGATATGAAGTCCTCAAAACTTTTCCTTTCAATGCCTGCATCTTTTATAATAAAATCTCCTATTGGTAAATTCATTATTACAACTTTACATCCCATTTTTTCCAACAAGCTAGCAATTTTCTCTTCTCTATAGTCCACAAAAATAATGTTATTCGACAAAGTTAGTTGTTTTTCCATAAAATCACTTCAACCAATCTACTAAGCTACTTTTTCTCTTATAAGTTCTCATTTTCTTCAAAACTCTTTTCATTTTTTTCTCTTTCATCAAAGAAGAGAAGAAATAAGCTTGGTCTCTGCTTCCTTTAGTTAAGATAAAAATAACTTTTCCTTCAGTTTGCCTACCAACTCTTCCCCTTCTTTGTATAGCTCTTATTTCACTTGGTACAGCATCGTAAAATATAGCATAGTTTACAGAAGCTATATCCAACCCTTCTTCGCCAATGCTAGAACAAACTAAAACATTAAATTCGTTATTAGCAAATCTTTTTACAATTTCAATTTGCTCTTTTTGACTCAATCCTTTTCCTCTTTTCTGTGCTTGCCCTACTAACATTTCTGCTTTTATTCCATTTTCTAAAAGAAAGTTCTTTATTTTTTCGACAGTCTCTCTGTAATTAGCAAAAACTATAGCTCTGTTTTTTTCGTTTTCTCTTAAAATAGCTTTTATTACTGAAAGCAATTTCTCCATTTTAGGATGTACTTTATACTTATTTTCTATTTCGTTTAACTTGCTAAATATTTCCCTGAAATTTTTGTGAGCTATCAAAAACCTTTCTGCTCTCTTTTTGCTAGATTGAAGCTCTCTCAAATAATTAACAAAAACGCCTATTTCTTGTGTCTCCAAAAGTTCTATAGCATATAAAACTTTCAAAGCTTGGGAAACTTTTATCATTCCCCAAATGTTTATTGGATTTTCCATTCCTCTTTCATAGCTAGCTATCAACGCATTTTGAAGATTCAATAGCTCTTTTTTCGAAACATCTTTAGATTTTATGAACATGTGTTCTTTTAACCATTCTAAAATTTCATCGTAAACTTCTAGCAATTTCTTTCTTATTTCTTCTAAATCTAATGGTAATTCAACATAAACATATTCTTTTTCAATTTCTTTGACATAGGGCCTAACATCTGGATCGCTTTCTGTTCTTATCTCAACAAACTTGATAAAAAGATTTTTCATCACTTCATTAATTCTTTCCTCCTCTCCACCTGGAGAAGCTGTCAAACCAATTATCAATGGATTTTTTGCTTGTATCAAATATGCTTTTGCAACTTCAGTATATGAATAATCTTTAACAGCTCTATGGGCTTCATCAAAAACCGCAAGAACAAAATTTTCTAGATGTATTCTATTTTCTTTTAAATCGTTTGCTATTGTTTGTGGAGTAGCAACTATCACTCTTGCTTTCTTGTACAACTCAATTCTTTTTTCTGGCTTTATTTTTCCAGTTATTAAAACAACTTCCTCGCTACTTAAATCTGTAAATTGAAGAAAAGATTTAACGTGTTGTGCATTTAATGGTCTAGTAGGGGCCATGAACAATACCTTACTGTTGGGAAATTGTTCTAGCCTTTTAACTGCAACATAAATTGCAATTATAGTTTTGCCTAAACCAGTTGGTAAAACAACTAAAGTATTTCCTTTCAGGCAAGTGTTAGCTATGTTTTTTTGGTATTCTCTTAGCTCTATATTTTTTAACTGCATTTACTCACCTATTATTGTAACAAAAACTTTTCTTTCTCTTGCTTCAAACAACTCAACAAAAATTATTCTTTGCCATGTCCCAAGAACAAGTTTTCCATTTTTTATTGGAAGCGTTAATGACTGCGATAGCAAATTTGATTTTAAATGAGCTGTTGCATTCAAGCTTCCTTCATAGCTATGACTATATTTTTCATTTAAAGGCAAAATTCTATCAAAAAACTTTCTCATGTCTTCAAAAATCGTTTCATCATTTTCTTGAATTATCAAGCAAGCAGTATTGTGAAGTGAATTCAAAGCTGCAATTCCATTATTAACTTTTGATTCCTTAACGATTTCTTCAACTTCTTTGGTAATATCAATAAAATCATTTGCCCCCTTTGTCCTTACTTTTATCTCTTTTTGAAAAACCTTCATAATTTAAGTTGAACTTAAATATTAGAAATTATGAAGAAGAGAACAATAGAGATTCCTTTAACTTTTAAGTGTGAAAATCAGCAAATAATTGGAGTTCTTCATCTACCGAAAAAGAAAGGAAGAATTCCTTTAGTTGTATTGGTACATGGATGGAGCGCAAATAAATTAGGTACCTGGAATGCATTCTTCGTAAGAGCTGCTAGAGAGTTTTCAAAAAATGGGTTTGCAGTTTTAAGATTTGATTTTAGAGGTAGTGGAGATTCAGAAGGAAAGTTTGAAGATCAAACTGTAACCTCTATGTTGAAAGATTTAGATGCTGTTATTACACAAGTTTCAGAAAAATTTCCCCAAATAGATAACAAGAGAGTATGTTTAATAGGACACAGTCAAGGCGCATATGTTTCTTTTTTACATGCTACCAAAGATGAAAGAATAAAATGTCTTGTCTCTTGGATGGGGAGGCTATCTGATTTAAAAGAATTCTGGAGTAAATTGTGGTTCGACGAAATTGAGAGGAAAGGTTATATTTATGAGTGGGACTACAAAATAACAAAGAAGTATGTGCGAGATAGCTTAAAGTATAATCTTTCAAAACTTGCCTGGAGAATAAAAGTTCCGACTCTACTTATTTACGGAGAGTTAGACGACATAGTTCCGCCATCTGAAGGAATGAAGTTCTATAGAAATATTAAGTCACCAAAGAAGATAGTAATAGTTAAAGATTTGAACCATACATTCAGTGGAGAAAAAGCAAAGAAAAGTGTTATTAGGATTACTCTAAAATGGTTGAGCAAATGGCTAAAAAGATTGGACTAATGTTTAGTTTTTATTTTTTCAGATAACAGAATAACATAATAACATGAAGATTATAATTTCAATTGGTGGATCATTACTTACAAAAGAATTAAAATACGAAAATTTTAAGAAGTATGCAGATGTAATTAACAAAATTTCTAAAAAGCACAAAGTTATCGTTGTTTGTGGTGGTGGAGTAACTGCAAGAACTTATCAAAGTATAGCTAGAAAAGCTAAAGCAAGCAACGAAATGCTCGATTTTATAGGAATAATGGCAACGCATATAAATGCTGCAACATTTTCCACATTCATAAAAAATTCTTACCTTGTTAAATGGAAAAGTTTAAAAGAAGCTTCAAAAGAAGTTAAAAAATATTTTGGAAAGAAAGTTCTTGTTTGTGCCGGATACGATGTTGGTTGCTCCACTGATTTTGATTCAGCTTATTTTGCTTCTCTGGTTAATGCTGATCTTGTTGTTAACGCTACAAATGTGGATGGAATTTATGATAAAGATCCTACTAAGTTTAAAGATGCAAAAAAGTTTGATAGGTTAAGCTACAATGAATTCATCAAGATAATTTCTAAAAACCCACAAAAACCAGGAGAATATAGACTTTTTGATTTAAAAGCCGCAAAAACCTTGAAAGAAAAGAAAATAAAACTTATAGTAATTGATGGTAGAAATCCAAGAGAAATATTAAAAGCAATAGAAGGCAAACATTCTGGAACCGAAGTTTTCTAAACTTTGCTAATAATAAATTATTATGGGCCGGGGTCGCCTAACTGGTATGGCACCGGTCTCGAGTTATCGAGATCTTAGATATGAAGAAAACCGGTGGGCTTTAACGCCCTTGTGGGTTCGAATCCCACCCCCGGCGTTAAATTTTATCTACTAATCTTATTTTTTTGATTTTCAAATATCCCGAATTTTTTTCCCAAATAAACTCAAAATCTTCAATATAAATTCTTTTCTTAAAAATTGGAGCATCTATCACAAAAGTCTCGTATTCCCCTCCCTCGCCAGAAGGATTAAAACCGAACTTTTTTCTAAACTCAATGAACTTTTTAACAATCGTTTCATCTATTTCTTTTCCAAGAAAATCTTTTGTTAAAGGGTAAGCAGAGACCGAAACAATTATTGCTTTAATTCCTTCTCTTAAAACTTCTTTCAATTCTTCTTCCTCATCCATTTGCCAAAGGGGAGAAATTAATTCAAGTTTTAACTCATCACAAATATTTTTTATTCTCGAATACTGATAATTCGACTTAATTGCGCCAGTAACAATGCCCCCAATTCCAAACTTTTCTTTTGCTTCTTCAATAACTTTTTTTAAATCAGTTAATTCTTTTTCTTTTTCACCTTTTGTAAATTCTTGAATTATGGGAATTTCTATTGCTTCTGCTTGGTATTTAGTTAATGAAGTATTGGGTACATGAAACATGTAACTCTCTGGATTTTCTGATATCATAGAAATTAAGCATTCTATTTTATGTTCCATACTAGCTTTGATCAAAGCTAAAGTTGAATCTTTTCCTCCACTATAAAGTGCGCCGACTCTCATAAACTTTTTTAATTGGAAAATGAATAACTTTTTATGAAATTTATAAAATGGCTAAAAGAATTATCAAGAAATGATTTACCTCTAGTTGGGGGGAAAGCCGCTAATTTGGGAGAAATGTATAATGCGGGATTACCGGTTCCGCAGGCTTTTGTTGTTACTGCTGAAGCTTATAAAGAGTTTCTGAAGAAAACTAAGCTAAAAAGAAAAATTTTGAAGATTTTGAAAGAAACAGATTTTAATAATCCAACAAATCTTGAAGAAAATACGAAAAAGATTAGAGAGTTAATCGAAAACGCAAAGATGCCGGAAGAAGTAGAAAAAGAAATAATAGAGGCTTATGAGCAATTATCGAAAGAGTTTGGAAAAGAAGAGGAGTACGTTGCCGTTAGAAGTTCGGCTACTGCAGAGGACGTGCCAACAGCATCTTTTGCCGGCCAGCAGTTAACTCTATTAAACATAAAAAGTAAGGAAAATGTTGTCAAAGCTGTTCAAAAATGTTGGGCAAGTTTGTTTACCGCAAGGGCAACATTCTATAGACAACAAAAAGGCTTCAAACATGAAAAAGTTTATATTGCAGTTGTAGTTCAAAAACAATTAGGAGTTCTAAGCAAGGAAGAATATTTACAAGGAAAATATAAAGCAGGCATAGGTTTTACAATTCATCCAGTTACTGGAGAAAAAAACAAAATTGTTATTGAAGCTTCTTATGGTCAGGGAGAAGCTGTTGTTAGCGGAGAAGTTAATCCGGATACTTATGTTATTGATAAAGAAAGTGGAAAGATTTTGGAAACTCACATTGGTACTAAAGAAAAGATGAAAATAACAAAAGAGAGTGGGGAATTAGAAGAAAGAGAAGTTCCTGAAGAGATGAGAAAAGTTTTGTGTTTAAGCGAGGATGAAATAAAACAGCTTTGGAACTTAGCAAGAAAATTGGAAGAACATTATCAATTCCCGCAAGATTTTGAATGGGCTAGCGAAAACGGAAAAGTTTATCTAGTTCAATCAAGACCTGTAACTGTATTTTACGAAAAGAAGGAAGCTAAGGTAATAACTGAAAAACCACCAATCCTAAAAGGCTTGCCTGCCTCTCCAGGAGTAGCTATTGGAAAAGTTAAAGTCTGTTTAACAATAGATGAAGCGAGGCAGAAACTTGAAAAAGGAGATATACTTGTTACTAAATTTACTTCTCCTGATTGGGTTCCATTCATGAAAATTGCTAGTGGCATAATAACAAGCGAAGGTGGTGTTGTTTCACATGCAGCAATAGTATCGAGAGAGATTGGCATACCCTGTATTGTAGGTGCTACAGAAGCTTTAAACGTTTTGAAAGATGGAATGACAATTACTTTAGATTCTAGAGAAGGTTTTGTTTATGAAGGAGAAATAAAAGAACTTTTTAATAGAGAAAAAGTTTTAGAAGTTTCACCAGAAGAAGCTGCAAAGCTAAAAACAAGAACAAAAATTTTAATGAACCTTGGGGTACCCATGGAGATTGAGAAATACAAAGACTTGCCTTTTGATGGAATTGGTTTAATGAGGATTGAATTCATAATTGCTGAATGGATTAAAGAACATCCTAATTATATGATTGAGAAAGGAGAGGAGCAAAAGTATATTGATAAGCTTGCGGAGGGAATAGCAATGGTTGCTAAAGCAATTTATCCAAGGTTTGTTGTTGTTAGATTTAGCGATTTCAAAACTAATGAATACAGGCAATTAATTGGTGGGGAAAAGTATGAACCAAAAGAAGAGGATCCTCTTATGGGTTGGAGGGGGGTTTCCCGTTATATTTCTCCGCAATTTGAAAAAGCTTTTAGGTTAGAATGTAGAGCAATCAAAAAAGTTAGAGAAGAGTATAAGCTAGATAATGTTTGGGTTATGTTGCCTTTTGTTAGAACAACCTGGGAAGTTGAAAAAGTTTTGAAAATAATGGAAGAGGAAGGATTGAAGCGTGGAATGAAAAACTTCCAAATATGGGCAATGATAGAAGTACCTTCGACTGTTTTCTTGATAGAAGAACTTTGCAAATATTTCGACGGATTTTCTATTGGAAGCAATGATCTCGTAATGGGGATTACACTCGTTAGCAGGGATTCCGCTCTGCTTGCAAACATGGGATATTTTGATGAAATGAATCCTGCAGTGCTTAAAGCTATAAAACAAGTTATAAAGGGTGCGCATAAGCATGGAAAAACCGTATCTATTTGTGGCCAATCGCCTAGCATAAATCCAAAATTCACAGAATTTCTTGTTAAGTGTGGAATAAATTCCATAAGCTTTAACCCTGACGCCCTTTGTAGAATGAGAAAATTTGTTTATGAAGTTGAGCAAAGTCTAAAATAATTATCCATAAAATTAGTAACCTTAGTTAAAAGATCTGCATGCATGGGTAATAGCCATAATGCTTGTAGATGAGCCATTTTGATAAATGTTTTAAATTTCTTAAACCTATTTCTTTCAAAAACAAATCAACATTTTCTTCTCCTTGTACTGCAATTTGAGGTACTTTTCCTTTGCCTTTAGAAAAATCAAAACCTAATTTAGATAACGAATTAGCAATTTCAGACATAAATACTCTATCTGGACTAGATAATACAATTTCAGGAATCGTTGGTATTCTATCTGCTTCGCGTATAAACGTTATACTTCCATCAGGCATTTACAAACTTTTGCTCTCATGAAAATGGTCCACTTAGTGAATGGAGCTTAAATGGAAAAATAGTAACATGTCAATGGCATATGGCACAATTTGATATAACTACTGGAAAAGTTGTTAATGTTCCATTCGACACAGAAAAATATGATAAAGTTAAAGATATAGAAACTTTTGAAGTTAAAATAGAAGGTAAAGATGTCTTTGTTAAGATTTAATAATTTTTTAAATATTTTCTGTCAATTATCTACAGTTAGTAACTGAAACTGAAATTGTATATGATCCACTTCCGCTGTATTTTCTAACTAATGCATAAGCTGTACCAGAGAAACTTGTTTTTGAGCAAGTTTCAGTTTGTCCTGTAGTTCTAAGTGAGCTACAATCATAATCAGATATTGAAGGGCAAGCACTACTCCATTTTACATACAAATCATAATCACTGTTGCTATCAGGTGTTACTGTCCAAGCAATGTCACACGTTTTATCAAATGGTGTTGAAATTTTATAATATTGATAACTACCACACATATTACTTTTAGAACCAGAACCTGTTCCAAAATTGTAAGCAAAA
>JBMSAV010000069.1:0-3296 GCA_049414645.1 Candidatus Aenigmatarchaeota archaeon | reverse complement strand
TTCTCCCTTGTTTCGTTAAGCTTGAATCTTAAAGCAGAAATAGCGTCTTCTAAGCCTCTCTTTTGTTCTTCATAATCTTCAACCTCTTTAGAAAGAGATTGTTTCCTTTGCTCAAGCTCTTTTATTTCTTCTTCTAAGGCCCTTTGTTTGTTTAAAAGTTCTTGTAATTCGTCCATTGTAAAAAGCCCATTTATTTTACCCCGCTGGCTTCACGGGGGGAAATTGTTCGTAATCATTATAAACAACCCCCTTTTTCTTGTCAAGCTTTACTAGCGCCTTCGTTTTTTGATCGTGATTGGTTTTAGCGTGGGAATTTTGACTTTGGGAGCTTTAATTTTGGGGACTTTTACAACTAATTTTTTCACATGAGTAGGATAACGAGGTACCTTTAAAGAGGGCACCTTAAAAGTAGCAACCTTAGGCATCTTAGGCTTTTTATAAGTAAGCTTAGCCATTTTGGGCCCTACACCCTCTAAAAAACGACCAATTTTATCAGTAGTTATAACCATTATTTTTTCTTCTTTCTTTTGCGACCCGCTTTACCTACACCGTATTTTCCATAAGCAATTGCTGCGGCAATTTTCTGTGCGTGTTTCAAGCTTCTGGGCCTATAAGTTGCCCTACTAGTAGTCATTTTTCCTGTTTCTTTATATTCTCTCAATAAAGTTCGTATTTCTCTACTAATGGCTTCTCTTTTTTCCTTTGAAATCTTTCTTTTTTTAGCCATTTTGGTTTGTTGAGTTAATATCGGCCATTTGTTTCAGCTCTTTTTTGATTTGCTGAATATCAGGCATATGGGGTTTTTCTCGGACAAAAACTTGCCCTTTTTCTTCTTTGGACTCTATTAATCTTTTTATAACCTCCCATTCTGTGACAATAGCGCGCAATTCTGAGTTATGCTTGTCATCAAGCCAAGATTGTTTAAGCAAGAAATTTTGCCTGAAAGTTATCCATTTTAACAAAAGAGGTTCCTTTTTTCCAATTCTTCTCCACAATTCTTCTGTCTCTTTAGCATCAAATTTCATTCCTTCATCATCAAAATAAGTCGCAATTCTTCTATCAATCAACTCTCGCTCAATTTCTTTGTCCATTAGCAATCTGATTAAGAATTTTTTAAATTGTCTCACCCACATTTAAGAGGTCTACTAAGTCTGCAAATGTTGTTTTTCTTTTTCTTGACCCATAACCAGGTCTTCCTCCTTTAACTCCTTGAGCTACGCTTTCTCCACCTGCTCTTGTTAGCATTTCAACGAATGGAGGAACTCCCTGTTGTGATGCCTGAGGTTGTATTTGAATGCTTCCCAATAAATATTCAAAAACTCCCTCTTGGAGCCAATCACCTGGACTTTCATTCCAAATTTCAAATAATCTTACTGCAGCCTTTCTTTTGTCAATTATTTCAGGGAACATTTGAAGCAATAATTGGGCAAACTCTAAAAATAGCGCTTTTTGAACTTGAGGAGTTTGCTCCAAATCGAACCTAATAGCAATATCAAAATCAAGATTTCTTAACATTTCGGCAGTTACTTCTATGATTTCGATGTTTTCCTTGTTACTTAAGGCTCTCAAAAGTTTTTCTTGCCTCAAAAATTCCGGTGAAGCAAGACTTTCTTCATTATCAGTAACTCTTATTTCAAGGTTAGCAACTCCGATAGGAGATGGAACTTCATTTACTCTTATAACATTTCTGAACTTTCTCTCTCCCACAACCTTTTGCATATCAACAGTTGTCATGAATTGAAGTAGGTTTTTGATTTGCAATCTTGCCTTTTGCTCTAACAGATTTTGATAGAAGATTTTAGGAAGCGAGAATGACTGCTGAATTGCTTGTTGTCTTAATAGGTTTTCTGCTGCTGATTTTGGTTGTCTTGTAGGAGTAGAAGGAGGTACTAATGGAGTCGAAATCTTATCTAGTACGCCCTGCAAATAAACATTCATGTTCCATACGCTAGGATCTAGAGGGTTCATCTGAATTTCTCTAAAGGTATCAGCCATAGGAAAGCTATAAATTTTCCCTCCTTCCAATGAGAAATTACTTTCAGGAACTGTGGGGTCAGCAGTAACAATCGGAGGATTAATAGCCTTCCATATTCTTTCTAAAGACATCTCAATTAAGTTCTCAAGTGCTTCTACGGGAGATTTTATTTGGTGAACTATGGAAGCGCCATAGAAGAAGTTGTTGGAAATTGGCTTATAAACGGTGTAAGCAAATGGAAGCTCTTTGTGGTTCCAGGGCAAGGGAGACCTTACCAGTCTTCTCCCTTCTTTAACGGGATTAATCCAAATGCCGTTAGCAATTACGACAAATTCATCCTTGGTTCTGTTGTAATACTTCAAAATTTCTACTTTGTCCTGCATTAACATTGTTTTATCCATCAATTTCGCTATTAAGCTATCAGGAGAAAGTCTTATTCCAGGATAAACATATTGAGCGTTAGGATATTGCCCGAACTTTCTTTGAAATTCCGTCCATTTCATATAAACCCGCTCTATAACTTCCTCTTGCTTTTGAATATCAGTTTCGTAAATTTTGGGGAAGAAAAAGTCATCTAGATTGACGATTCTCTCTTCTTTCTCAAAAATCTTATCTTCTTTCTCCTCATATTTAATTTCGTAGGTTTGAGGGTCAAAATAGGTTACATCTTTGTATCTTCTTGTCTTGTAACGAGCATCAACATAAACAATAACAGTTCCATCAATTACTGCTTGCCAAAATTGCAAGAAATTTTGAATTTTGTCTTTGGTGGAGCGATACAAAAACTTAAATAAGCCGTTTAACAGAGAACTTAATTGAACATCAAAACCCTCAATTCCATAAAATTGAGGATTTAGCGAAAGGTTTATTATGAAGGTTAAAACTTTTTCTACGGCAATTCTATATTCTTGAGAAAAATAAAGTTTCCTTCCCGTAAGTTCGTAAGCAGTTGAAATTGGAATTTTGCCGTAAAACTTGTCCCTTGCCTCTTCAATGTATTGCTTTAAAGTTTTGCCTCCAAACTCATCAAAAACGGTATAATGTATGTTTCTCCAACGATAATACTTTTCGTAAATTTCAGCTACGGTTTCAATTTCATCATCAGTAAAGTGTTTGATTTTTTCTAGGACAATTTTGTTGTTATTTTCTGCCATTGATGTCTATTCCTCGTTTAAAGCCGGGTTTAAATCTTGTTCTTTTCCAGGTTTGCTCTAAATGATAGGAAAGAGAGGGGGCTTTTATCACCACCAATCTTCTTTTGATTTCGTCAATGATTTGTGGCAAACGATAATAAACTTCAGCCTGATTTTGAAAGGTGTAT
>JBMSAV010000068.1:0-3585 GCA_049414645.1 Candidatus Aenigmatarchaeota archaeon | reverse complement strand
TTAGCAATATCCTTATATTTAATATTTTAAATTAAACAGTTTTGTCAGCTAATAAAGGTGCATACAAACAGAACTTTAAGCCCTGGGAGGGATTTGAACCCTCAACCCCCCGCTAGCTTGCTATCATCAATCAAACTAGCGATACAAGGCGGGTGCTCTACCGTTGAGCTACCAGGGCAATATCTTTTCTTTTAAGTTTTTACATTAAAATTTTTATTTTATTTTCAACTAATCTCTACAACTTGAGTATAGCTATCGACATTTTTATCTCTTTCTAACTTGTATGCTTTTCCTGTAACTGCTTCTTGCAATCTTTCATCATGCGTTATAATAAAAACTTGGTCCATGAATTCTGACACATTCTCTCTCAAAACTTTTGCCAATTCTTCTACAGCCTTTTGGTCTAAATTGTGCGTTGGTTCGTCTAAAATAAGAATTCTTAACTGAGGGGCCAATGCTAAAGAAAAGGCAATTCTAAGAGCCAAACAAGCTAAACTCCTTTCTCCACCCGATGCTATTCCCTCCACATTTATCCATCTTCCGCTTCTCTCTTGCAACTGCAAAACATAATCACCTTCTTCAATCTTTATAGCTATTGAAACATAATCTCCATAAGGATAAAGGTTTGGCCAAATATTAGCCATATAATGATTTACTGTCTCAACAAAGTCTTCTCTAATTTTAACCTGAGTTATTTCTAAAGCTTGCTTAAAAACTTTCAAATCTATTAAAATTTTGTTAAGTCTTTCTATTTCTGATTTTTCTTTTTCGCCGAATTCTAAACTTTTCTCCATATCTTCTTTTCTTTTGATTTCTCTTCTCAAAATTTCTTCAATTCCTCTAATCTCAACAGCAAGTTCTCTTTCCTTCATGCTAATTTCTCTAAGCATATTTTCAAATTCTTCAACATTCTTTCCTTCAATCATCTTCGATAAATCTGCAATCTCTCTTTCTAACTCTTCTTTTCTTTTATCATATTCTAAAATCTTTGATTTCAAATCCTCCAAATCCAAAATTCTTTTTCTTATTGTCTCTAGCGTTAATCTCTCTTCTAAAATTTTTCTCAGCAGATCCTCTTTCTCTTTAATTACATTCTTAAGTTCCTCAATCTCTTTAACTATTCCAACTTTATTATCCTCGTTTATTTTCAAGCTACTTTCATCAACTTCTAATTCTTTCATAAGCTTTTCTTTATCTTTAACCAAAACTCTCATTCTTTCTATCTCTTTTAGCTTATTCTTTATTTCTTCAATTTGCTTTAAAATCTCAGATTTTTCTTTAATGAGATTTGATTCTTCTTTTTTGCTTTCCTCAATTTCTTTCTGCTTTTTTTCAAAGATTTTTTTCTTCTTATCATCAGTCAACTTAGTATCACAAACGGGACATTTGCTTTCAGCATAAGATAATTGTAAAATTGCTTCCTCGTTCTTTTTTATCTCGTTTCTTAAAACTTCTATTCTTGCAATTATTTCTTGCTGCCTTTTTTCTTTTTCTGCTAACAAATTTTCGTTGAAACTCTTTTCTAATTCACTTAGAGAAGCTTCTATTTTTTCTATCTCAGATAGCTTTTCTTTTATCCTAGAAATTTCCTTCGTGTAAAATTGTATCTCAGATTCGATTTTTGTAAATTCTTTCTGTAATTTGTCGAGTCTTTCTTTTTTCTCTTTCAAATATGGTTCCAATTCTTTTCTTGTTTTTTCGTTTTCTCTAATCCTGTTTTCTATTTCCACTCTATTAAATCCTTTAACTTCTTCTTCTAGCCTCAAAATCTCTTTTCTCGTATTATCCAATATCGCCAAAATAGCTTTCAAATCTTTTTGTTTTTCATCAATACTCTCTTTCAATTCTTTAATCTTTTTGTAATCTTCCTCTAGAAGAACTCTTTTTGTTGCAACTTCTGACAATTTAAGTTTCTTATCTTTAATTTCGTTCTCCAATCTCTCAACTTCCAATTTTATTTCTTGCAGCTCTCTTTTCATTTTATCAAAATCTATAGATGATAAGTATTTTTCTTTGTCCCTTATTATTCCCTCTAACCTATGAATTAAAGTTGTAACAGAAGATCTAGCTTTTTCGAATCTATCTATCATCAACAGTTCATCAATCTTCTTTTTTCTCTCCCCAGACTGCAACCTTAGAAAATAGTCTAAACCGTTTTGTTCCGAATAAATTACTTTTGAAAAAAGTTCATAACTTGTTTTTAACTCATTCTCAACTAGTTCAGTAACTCTTTGAGAGCTTTGTAGTTCTAAAAGTTTTCCATTTTCTCTAAATTCTGAATAAGAACCTCTTCCCCTTTTCAAAACTCTTCTTGCACTCAAAATTTTGCCGTTAGCTTCAAATTCAACATAAACTTCTGCTTCATCTTTCTCAAAAGGCTTTCTCATTATCAAATCATCAATCTTCCATTTTCTAGATTGCAAACCAGGAAATGTTCCATACAACCCAAAACAAATTGCATCTAAAACGCTAGACTTTCCACTCCCCATATGTCCTACTAATAGATTAACTCCTCTTTCAAACACAAAAGTTGAATTTAAATGAATTTTCCAGTTTTTCAAAACAACTTTTCTAATCATTTTATCATCCTCAATGTTTTTTGTTGCCCAAGTAAAATGTTTAAAGCTGTATCAACTTCTTCATCAGCAAGCAAGTTGAAGATATCAACAAAGTCGAATGAATTTTTGAAGTTTAATTCATCCAAACTTTTCTTCAAAATGTTTAAACCTATTTCTTGTAGAGATGTTCTGCTTTCCTTTAAACTTCTCAAAAATTCTAACTTTTGAGTTAGTTCAGTCGATTCTAAAGATTTGGTGAAGAACAAAATACAAGAATCTTGATATTTTCTCTCCAACTCTCTCAAATCTTTTTCAGAAATCATAGCATTTCCCGTTATTCTAATCTTCACAATTGGTTGCTTGTTAAAATTTCCAAATATTTTTTCTCTTATCTTTCTCTCTATAATTTCTCTTGCATTTTGCTCTCTTGAAAGTTCTATTGTTTCATAAAAGAACTTTCTTGCATTAATCTCAACAAACTCAACTTTTTTCAATTTTGTGTCAATTTTGAAGAATCCTTTTGGAGTTTGGGCTTCACTAGCCTGGAATTGAGTAGTGACAGTACTTCCTGGAATTATGAATATTGTATTGTCTATTTTCTCTTGAGTTGAAACATGAATATGGCCATCAACAATTAAGTCAAAACCTTTTGGTAAGTTAGAAATGTTTAATGTAGGCTGTTCTAAGGGGGAATAAACAAATGGATCTATGTTTTGATGTAGGAGTAAAATGTTAAAGCAACCTTCTATGGGTCTTGGGTTCCATTTATCTAAAACATCTTTTGCAAACCTTTCTGGAACATGGGACAAACCAAAAATAGCAACTTTTTCTCCATCTTTTTCTAAAACAGCTTTATTAATGTTTAAATAAATTAGCAAACCTGCATTCTCTATAGCCTCTATTGCGTTTATTTCTCCTTTTGCTCTCAACTCATGATTTCCGTGAATAGCAACAACTGGTAAATGTTCTAAGGTTTTCCTGCTCGCTTCCTTAAGTTGCTTATCTATTTCAACAAGGTTTACTCCTC
>JBMSAV010000067.1:0-3321 GCA_049414645.1 Candidatus Aenigmatarchaeota archaeon | reverse complement strand
AATTTTTTCCAATTTTTTCCAGTTTTACGACAATTTGGCAGTTTGGACTAGTTCTAGCCAATTTGAACGAGTTTTAACCTGTTCCAGTCAGTTTGGACTAGTTTGGAATGCTTTCACTCACATTTAAACAGTTTTGTCTAGTTTTTAAGGACGAATTTTCTTGAAAAATTTAAATTCTTTATTAAACTTAACATATCTCCTTCCCCCCTTTGCCAGAAATATCCCTTTCTCATTTTACCAGACCTTACCATAAGTCATTTTCTATTTCTAGATGAATAAAAACACATTTAAAAAATAAAATTGCTTATAGTAAAGTCTGGCAAATATCTTATTCTTTATTTCTGTTTATGAGATATTATTCTAGCTCTTTTTCTAGTAATATCTCATATTCATTATCAGCTTTAAGCCAAGAACCTTCTTCATCAAATTCTTCTCCATAATCAAGGTAATCCCCCCTTGTCAAAAGATACCCTTTAGAACAGGTCACTTTTTAAATCATTCCTGCCTTAAGGCTCCTTAACATAATAGTCATTATGTTTCATTTTTGAGTTTGCTTATTATCTCACTAGCTTCTCTATAAGATAATTCGTTTAAGTTTTTGTTGTAGAGTTTCTTTGCCAGTTCATTTGCTTTATCTTTATCTCCAAGTTTAGAAATTATGAATTCGTATTGCTGTTTAGAGATTTTAACTTCATTTACTTGATTTTGGACATATTCAAGGATTATCTTATTTATGGTATCTTCTCCAATTGCAGTTTCAATAGCTCTTTTTAATGCTCTTGTTTCTGCTTTTGATATAGCAGTATGAGTATCTCTTTCTTCTGTTAATTTAGTAGCACCAACACTAGTAAATTCCATAATGAGAATTCCATCCTTTGATATAGAGATAACACATTTTGCTATTACAATATCATTTACAATTTGAATATCTGTTTTATGAGATAAGGAATATCCAGAATTAGCAAAATACCAAGAAAGAGAATTCAGAAGAGCAAGAGCTACTGGTCTTGTTATTTCATATCTGTTGTTTATTTTGACAATAGCATTCTTATCTGTTTTTAGAATATTTTCTAGTCTTTCCTTTACTATGTTTCTTGTTTCTTCTATTTTTTGTATTTGTTTTTC
Source organism: Candidatus Aenigmatarchaeota archaeon (assembly GCA_049414645.1). Classification (GTDB taxonomy): domain Archaea; phylum Aenigmatarchaeota; class Aenigmatarchaeia; order CG10238-14; family SpSt-28; genus SpSt-28. The sequence goes on along the minus strand of JBMSAV010000067.1, from coordinate 2,196 downwards.
TTCCATAGTTTTAACCTCCTTTTTAATCAAGCTTCTCTATAAATAAACTTCCAGGGTCAAGTGTATAAGTAGTATTTTTGTTTGTAAAAATCCAGATGTATTTTTCAAAGACATAACAGTCAAAGCTTACATAGTCTAGTGGTTCTTTTCCTTTGAAAGTAAGATAATCACTTTGTAAAACAAGGTCAAAAACTCTATTTATAAGTTTTCTTACTTTATTAGCAGAAAGAATATCACCTTCTTCTATATTCCAATTTAAAAGCAATCCATCAAGAATATAACCTGGTTTGAACTGTCCTATTTTGTATATTTTTTCATCTTCTATCCAGTTTAGTGCTTCTTTTCTTCTTTGCTCTATTTTTTCTCTTGTTCTTTTCTCCATAGTTTTAACCTCCTGTTTTTTGTGTTTCATCTATTTCCTTTAAAACAGTTTCTGCTTTCTTTTTCTTTAATATCTCATATATTTCATCTCTAACTTCTAATGCCCAAGAATATCCAGAACATAGCTTGTAGTATATTTCTTCCAATTCTCCATTTTCAAGAACTTCATATAGAGTTATGCTTGGTTTATGATATTTTCTTGAACCTACTTCTGCATATACCATTATTATTGTTCCTACTTCTAACTCATATTTTACCTTATTCTTTCTGCTGGAAAGAGAAATAAACTTTCCTATAAAAGCATATCCGTTAGATTTGGATTTATCAACATCTTCAAGTATCTTTGCCCAAGCTTTCCATCTCTCGTCTGGTATATCTGGCATAGTTATAATCACCTTCTTCATATTTTTTACCTCCTGTTTTTAAATTTTTGAGTTTTCTTTTTTAAATCTGCAAATATCACTAGCTTTTATTTTCTTCATTTTTAGAAGTTGTAGTAATTCCTGTTTTGTTATTTCCTTCATTTTTTACAACCTCCTTTTTAACTATATTCTTTATCTTATTTAACGCTAAACTTAACAAATCAGAAATCTTTTCTCCTTTATAGAATTCAAAATACTGTTTTCCTACATTAGCAAATAAGGACAATATAGTCAAAAATTCAAGTCTGTTTAACTCTTTATACTGATTTATTAACAGTGCAGTAGTTATTCCTAATGCTCTATTTATATCTTTGTAAGTTTCAATTAAAGCAGTATATATTCTGTTCATTTTCTTTATAGTTCTCAAATGATATTCTTCTTTGCTGAATGTATTATGAATAGCAAAGAATAGTTCTGATGGATAATCATATTTTGCTTTGTCTATATAGTTTCCAGGGGTAATGACTATCTTTTTAGGATTATCACCTTCTGTCTCGGTATCTAACTGTCTGCTAGCAATAAATGACCGCTCTTTTCCAGTATAATAGTACCTGATTAAAATAAACCTTGATAAGAATCTCTTCCTCAATCCTCCTGATTTACCTAGTGCTATGAATAAATCTTCGTAGTAATCATCTCTCATAGCTGCAATCATGCTAAACTTCTTATCCGGTTCATCTATCTTTTCAAGAAATGGAATTAATTCATCTATCTTTAGATGTGCCATATCATCTATCACCAGGTAATCAGCTTTTGTTCTATTCATAGCATCTATAATGTCTTTAGTCCTGCGTACTGTTCCACTTCCGTAGAATTTAACATTTCCAGTGATGTATTGAAGAAGAGTTGATTTACCAGAGCTAGCAGGTGCTATAATAAGAGCGTTTTCTCTAGAAAGTGTTATAGCTTCAAGAAAGGTGTATATCCAATCCACAAAATACAAATTATTCACTTTCCCCATGTTCCCATTTGCTTGCCCTCTTGTCATGGTTTTTAACCTCCTTTTTAGAATTTTAAAGTTCTGAGATGTTATTTTCTTCTTTTTTCCTAATGTTGTTATTATTTTTTTATTTCAAAAGTTTTGAGTTTTGAATTGTATTATTTTTATCTAATGACTTTTCTAATAATATAAAATTTTGAGTTTTTTCTCTTATTATCTATCTAGTAGTTCTTCAATTATCTTAATTAAAAATTTTTACTTAACTCTATATAACAAAGCTTAAGTAGTTATTTTCATCTTTATTATATTCTCTGATCTCTATTATTCTCTAATACAACACTCTAGCAAAAATTTCTAGCAAAAATTTTTTGCTAATAACTTTTATTAAAAGTTATTATTCTTCTAGCTAGTATATTTTTTAATAATCTCTAAATCTAGAATAATATAGAATAG
>JBMSAV010000066.1:0-15230 GCA_049414645.1 Candidatus Aenigmatarchaeota archaeon | reverse complement strand
TGCCGCCGCTATGCCATGACTGGCGTGGACGAATATTTACTAAAAATATTTTTTCAAGATTATCATCTATAATCAAAGCTGCTCCTGGCCATCTCGGTAGAGAATTTAAGTAAGCTTCTAATTCTTCCTGCATATAGGTTTGCATGACAGCATGAAGTGCTTGAATATCATCTCTGGATGTAAGTCTAAAGGAAATTACAATATCTGTCTGACTTAAAATCTCCTGATGTATTTTATTAGGCATTTGTGTTATAACTACTAGACCTACTCCAGGTTCTCTACCTTGTTTTGCAATTATTTTTATTGGTTCACTACTAGCAACTTCTTTATCACTTGGTATAAAGTTATGAGCCTCTTCTAAAATCAACCAAACTATTGGAAATGTGAATGTTGGTTTTTCTCCGGTTATTTTAAACTTTTCTTCTTCTTTTCTAGCCAAAACTCTCAACCTATAAATTTCTCTTGCTATTAAAGCAACAAGCAAATTTCTCAATTCCTCTGACCTCATTCTAGAAACATCTATAACAGTTATTTTTCCGGGTTCAGCGATTTCCTCAATTTTCGTTCCTTCCTTCACAATAAGCTTCCACTCATTGGCAACAGACAATAAGCTTACCAAAGCGTCTCTAACTTCTTTTTTCGTTTCTTCATCTTTTCTGATTTCTTCAATTAAGTCGCTTAAATCAAACTTCTCTTTCTCTCTTTGCAGCTTTGTAAAATTCTTTTCAAGAGCAACTCCTTCTTCACTCAGCCTATCTAACTTGAAAGCCAACAATATTTCTTCTGGAGTTAATTCACTTAAACTCAAAGTAATAGTTCCATCAACAGGAACTCCAGCCTTTTTATAGCTCTCTAGCTGACCGATAGGAACTAAAACTTTTAGATTTGTTAAACCTTTCGGCTCCAGTTGCCATTCCTTCAATAAATTCTTTTGTTGTTCATTAGGATATTTCATGCTCCAGTAAATTCCAACAGGATCGACAACAATAAAAGACATTTTATTTCTGTATTCATCTGGCAAAAAAGAAAATTCTTCCAATATTACTCCCGCGGAAAAACTCTTTCCACTACCTCTTTTTCCACAAATTAAAATAACGTGAATTTTCAAGAAATCTAGATAAACTTTTGTTGTTAGATGAGCATCTTCTCCCTTTCCAACAATGTGCTTACCAATATAACCAGCACCTATATTTCCAAACTTCTCCAAATCTTTTCTTTCTCTACCAACAACAGTCGGATAAGCCTTAACAATATCTTCATAAAACTCTGACATAAAATTATTTCTCCGATAAATTATTATTAGTGGGGCCGTAGTCTAGCTTGGTCAGGACGCCACCTTGGGGAATTGAACAAAATGGTGGTAACCCGAGTTCAAATCTCGGCGGCCCCATCAATCAAATTTAATTTTTAGGAAAAACTATAGCTAATATGAGAATTGCGTTTTATGAAGCTAGAGAAGATGAAATTCAATATTTTAAAGAAAAATTGAAAGATTTTGAATTATATTTTTTCAAAGAATCTCTTAAAGAAAACAATATATTAGATGTTGAAATCATTTCAATATTTGCAGACTCGAGAATAGATAAAAACATTTTGGAAAAAATAAAAAATCTAAAGTTTATTTGCACTAGAACTACAGGTTACGATCATATAGATTTGGAAGAATGCAAGAAAAGAGGAATAGTTGTCTCTAATGTACCTGCTTATGGTATTGAAACAGTCGCTGAGCATACTTTTTCTCTTATTTTAGCAGTTTCGAGAAGGCTAATAGAAAGTTTTGAAAGAACTAGAAAAGGCATATTTTCTAATAAAGGATTAACAGGATTTGAATTAAAAGGTAAAACTCTTGGAATTATAGGAGCGGGAAAAATTGGAAGGCGAGTTGCAGAAATAGCTAAAGCATTTGGGATGAAAGTAATAGCTTACGATATTTTCCAAAATTTAGAAGAAGCGAAAAGGATTGGATATGAGTATGTTGATCTTGATAAATTATTAAGAGAGGCTGATATAATAACGATCCACGCAAATCTAACAAAAGAAAATTATCATATGATAAACGAATCTGCATTTGAAAAGATGAAAGATGGCGTAATAATAATAAATACTGCAAGGGGGGCTATTATAGATACTAAAGCCTTAATAAAATACTTGAATTCCGGTAAGATAAGTTATGCTGCTTTAGATGTTTTAGAAAACGAACCTGAAATAAAAGAAGAAGTACAGCTTTTAGAAAAGGAATTGAGCGAAGAGGAAATGAAAAAACTTCTAGCTAATCATATGCTTTTCGATATGGAAGATAGATTAGAAAAAGTCTTAATAACGCCTCATAACGCTTTCAACAGCAAAGAATCTCTTGAAGAAATAAAGAGAACAACAGTCGGTAACATAATCTCGTTCGTAAATGGTAAACCTATTAATGTTTTAACATAACTAACTTAACCATTATAAGTTTTATTATTCCGCATGTTTATTAAGTTATTTTCTTATGAATTTCTATAGAGGGGACGTAGTCTAACTTGGCTAGGACGCCGGCCTTGGGCGCCGGGAATCTGGGTTCAAATCCCAGCGTCCCCATCCACTTAAATTATTTAAAGTTTTCTGGTAACTGTCTAATTCTATAGCAAAAATTCTAATAGTTAGTTATTTAAAATTAAAAAGAACAGCTTAATGTATGCCATTAATAATTAGCCCAAAAACATATTCACAAACAGTAAAAACTATAGTTGATCATTTTAAAGCATCTAAGAGTGAAGCTGATTTTTGGCATTCAAACTTCAAAGATTATTTTTTCAGAGCTAAACATCACGAAAAGGAGTTATTTTTCCTTTTCACAGGATATTCGGAACTATCTGTAAGTTGTGGTGTAATTTATGCATATGACAAGCTACTTAGAAAGCTAGATAACGATCAGAGAGCTATTTACATTGGATCTTGTTTTTCAACAGCTCAAACAGAAGCAGATTTAGGAGATATCGTTATTCCAGATAGTGCAGTTAGCGACTGTACAGTTGCAATGGATATAGCAGAAAGAGTTAGAAAAATTAGGCCAGATGAAGATGTTTGGAGTTTTGATGGAAAAATGAGGGAAAAATTAAAAATATCGGCAAGGAGAAGAGGAATTAAAGTCTATGAAGGAAAAATTCTTTGTAAAGAAACTTATTTTGAAGATTTTTGGTTTCCTTTTGGAGAAGATTGGGGTTACAAAAAGGGTTACATCGCTGGAGAAGTGGAAACTGCAGCTTTTGCTGTTTCTTGTCATTATATTGGAATTCCTTGTGTGGCATTAGTATTTGTAAAAGATAAGAAAAAAGGGGAATACAAAATTGCATCTCAAGAGAAACAAATGGAAGCTTTAAAGAATATTTTGACCTTAATAGACGATCTCTTACGTGATTAAAATTTGAAAAATGATTACCTTAAAGAATTATTTTTCTATCAACTCAACATGGCTCTTGATTTAAAATTCCACGTCCACATTTTAGTTAGTTATAGTTAGTTAATTAAATTTAATACAAAAAATATCTAAATGGATAAGATAATAATTAGTGGAATAAACTCTATAAATCTTGCAAAAAGGATTGGAAGAAGAATAAAAGCAAAATTTATAAGTTTAGAATATAAGAAGTTTCCAGATGGAGAATTGTATCTTAGATTGAAAAGCAAAATAAATAATGAAAACGTAATTTTAGTAGAAACCCTTTACCCTCAAAACGATTCAATAGTTGAACTTCTTTTTTTACTTGACTTAATTAACGAGTTTAAACCAAAAAGTGTTACTCTTGTTTTACCATATTTTGCATATGCCAGACAACACAAAAGATATAGAAATTTTGAAGTAATTTCTGCTAAAACTCTTGCAAAATTAATTCAAAACTTTGAAATCAACAAAATAATAACAGTTAATTTGCATTCTGAAGAAGTAATAAAATTTTTTGATATACCGGTTGTAAATTTATCTGCAGAGAAGTTAATAGCTGAATATTTCTTAAACAAAGACCTAAAGAACCCTTTTGTTTTAATCCCAGATCAAGAAAGAGAAGTAATGGCAATTAACGCCGCCGAAGTTTTAAAATGTGAATACTCTTTCCTAAAAAAATACAGAAGTAGAGTTACTGGAGAAATAAAAACTGAAATTTTGAAAGATTTTGATTTAAAAAGTAGAGACGTTATAATTCTAGATGATATAATAAGTAGTGGGAAAACAATGTTAAATGCAATTAAGATAGCTAAAAAGAAAAAAGCTAGGAACATATTTGTTTCATGTGTTCATTACATCCCTTCGAATATATACAAGAAATTTTTAAAACTTGGTGTTAAAGAAGTTGTAGCTACAAACACAATTCCTTCTGAAATAAGCAAAATAGATATTTCTCCATTAATTTCAAAGGAGATTGAAAATTTATAAAATAGAAGAATTAAATTAGAGTAATGGAAATAGTTAAGGAAATTATAGAAAATCCAAGGAAAATTGCAAACTACATTGAACATACTAACGTTAAAGTTGAATCCACAAAGAAAGATATTGAAAATTTGTGTAAAGAGGTTTTAAAGTATGATTTTTATGGTGCTGTTGTTCTTCCTTACCATGTAAAGCTGGCAAGAAAAATTTTGAAGAATAAAGCTAAAGTTATAACTGTTATTGGATTTCCCTACGGTATACAAAGCACAAGAGCTAAAATTGCCGAAGTAGAAGATGTTTTTGAATATGTAGATGAGTTTGATATGGTATTTAATAGAAACGCATTTCTCAACAAAGATTATAAATTAGTTGTAAAGGATATCAAATCTGTAGTAAATGCAGCAAAACCAAAAATAGTAAAAGTAATAATAGAAACTCCATCTTTAACAAAAGAGCAAATAAAAATTGCTTCTAAGCTTGTGGTTAAAGGTAATGCACATTTTGTTAAAACTGCAGTAGGATATAGTGGTCCTGCTAAAGTCGAAGACGTTAAAATTATAAAAAGTGTTGTTAAGAATAAAATAAAAATTAAAGCTTCAGGTGGAATAAAGAATTTTAATCAAGCATTAGAAATGATAAAGGCTGGAGCTGATAGAATAGGAAGCTCTCATGGAGTTGATATTATAAAAACGGCACAAAAAATTTAAGTTAAGTGGAATATGAGTATATCTTAACTATATTGTTGCTGAAATATATTTCTCCTTCTGTAAGCAAAGAAATTGAAACTTTGTTTGAAGGAGATAATAAAAGATTGTTACCCATTAAATCTTTAGTTATATTCAACCTAAAAGCAGTAATTGGAAGTTTTCCTATAAACACTTTTTGATTATTGACTTTGATTTCAACTGAGGGATAACCTTGTTGTACCAATGTAGAAGAAAACTCCAAAGCATAGAAATTATCTATTTCGCTTTGAGATAAAGGAACTTCAAAAGAAAAAGGTGCAGATTTATACTTAACGATAACCTTAGCATCGAAGATATTATAAGATGTTTTAGAGAAAATTCCTAGCCCAGAATTTTCAACTTCAATATTTATAAAATTCATTTCTTTTATCTCGCTTACATTTAGAGGTATTTCTTCAAATACTTGAGTGGTTTTTTTCCTAAATATAACATTTCCATTAAACTTGACTACTAAAAAGCCTGGACCTTTAACATCTGCTATAGTTATTTTAATTTTAGCCTCTTCAATTTCCATCCTTTCTGGCCTTAAAATAAGCGTCGCTGATTTAGAAGAGAATAAAGATTTTTCAACTATAAAATCAGTCTTACTATCTACTATTTTCTCATTTCCAAAATTAGAAACTTTAAAATCTTCTATAGAAAATGAACGAGAAGTTAAAGTTAAAGTTGGTACAACATTTACTTTAACATAAATTGCATCTTCACCTCCTTTCCCCCTAGCTATTATATAACCAGAATATACACCATAACCAATTGGTGCCATTAAAGTTGCTTTAACTTCTTTTTCCCCAACCACGTTAAAATTATTTTCTGTAAAAGATATTATGTCGGGGAGGGTTCCATTTGAAACTAAATTTATGCCTGTTAAATTTCCAATAATTTTAAAAGTTATTGTTTTTTGCGTGTTCGGGAGCATCCTAACGGAAATTGATTTAGGCTCTAAAGAAGGTGGAGCTTCTTGAGGAGTTGTCCAAAATATAAGCATTATACCTATGAAAATCAAAGAAGCCAATAGAATAAAAGCAAATTCGTCTACTCTAGGGGGCGTTTGAGACTTCATAAAGTATGTTGGAAGTAAAGAATAAAAATGAATTAGCTTTTTGCTTCTTGCTTTTTCAACCTTGTTATATAACCAGCTACAACATTCCTTAACTTTTTAGAAGGAATATCAACATATTTCTTGACTATTTCTTTATTTTTCTCAAAATCTGTAGTAAATTCGTCTTTATGATCCTTGTAAAGCCTCTCTCCAATGTTTTTTATCATTGTTGTTTTGATTCTTCCCATTATATCACCTATGGTTTCAATCTTTTTATTTCATAATATGTAACGTCATTTTCCTTATCTACTACAGCCCAAACAAAAGTAGCCCTTATGTTATGAGCTAATCTAACTGCTCTTGACATCTCGGGCAAAGAGAACGCTGCTTCTTCTGGAACAGCATGGACAACAAACTTAGTATGCTCAAAAGGCGCCTTAGGCCCTCTTTTTATTTTTACCCCCTTCTCATAAACCCTGAAATGAGCACCAAACTTATAGCCAGTTTTAACCAAATATCCTTTATTTCTTAAATCTGAGTAGACAACATACTGAGCGTGGAACTGATTTAATCTGCTTTCTCCTATTTTCATCATCTCTCTCAAATCTAACACTCTTTTTTTATTGTTCTCCTTCACATAAATTTTTAACTTTCCTTTTTCTAGCAAATAAGTAGCTTCTATTAAATCTAACTCTAATCTTTCTGGAGATTCTAAAGGCACTGGCTTTCCATAACCGTACTCATAGTATAAATTCGCTGCTTTCTTATCCCATATTATAACTCTTTCTTCTATCAACTCGCCTTCAAATACCTCCATAATAATACAAAGTAATACTTATACTTAATACTTATGTTATAGAGTTCAATATAATTACAATTATCAAGCAAAATTGCTGTAGATGTCAATCCTTACTCACTTTTTGAAAAAATATAGACAAACTTTTAATACAGACCAAAAGGTTTTAACTATGAGTAATTGACGGGTTTATAAAAGGCGAAAAATCAAAAGGTATAGGCAACTTTCAACATGATTATTAAACACTATGAAAAAGATTTTTCTGAGCCAGATGAGAAAATCATTCTAAGAAAGTTTGTAAAACGGCTCAAACATAATCGTGGTAAAGGTATAGATACTCTTTCATAAGAATAAGAAATAATCGTAAATTGCTGTATCGAATCCCAATGACTAGGAAATAGGGGGGAAATGGCAAGTGTCTGTGATAACATTAGGGATAAAATAATCGTTCCTATTCTTTATGAATTTAATAAACATTTCTCCAAACTTCTTCTTAATAGTATGACTCTTAAAAACTAGTATGGAAACCAGTAGCCAACAGATGCCCCTGCCGGGATTTGAACCCGGACCGCCAGCTTTTTACTAAAACCGCAAGCTGGAGTTCTATCCAAGTTAAACTACAGGGGCTTCATAAAATTATTTAAAAAATGGAACGAATAAAGAAAGATGAGATGCACAAGTTGCAACATAGAAATTAAATCAAAGGAGAATTTTGTTATATTTGATTGTCCAAAATGTGGTAATATTAAAATAGTTAGATGTAACTCTTGTAAATCTTTAGGAAGAAAATATAGTTGTAGTGAGTGTAGTTTTGTTGGGCCATAATAGTTTTATATAAATTTTTCCCTATCTTTATAATGGCAAAAGTATTATTAACATTGAGAGTGCTACCTGAAGATGTTAATACAGATTTAGAAAGTATAAAAAACGAAATATCATCTAAAATTGGTGCTCAAATAAAAGAAGTTCCAATAGCTTTTGGTATCGTTTCTCTTTATGTTTATACAATTATTGAAGATAAAGAAGGTGAAATAGAAAGAGTTGAAAAATTACTTAAAGAAATAAAAGGGGTTGGCGAGATAGAAGTGCTAGAAATAACTAGAACTTTATAAGTTTTTATTTTTACAATACAATTGTATTACAGGGCAGAGATGCCTACCATAGAAAGAATCAACTCTTTCTATGGTTATTAGCTCGATGATAAGAGGGCTCTGAATTAAAGGAGGTTAGGGTTTAAATGCCGTTTGAAAAAAGAGGTTTCGGAAGACGATTTGCAAGAAATAATGCTCCAAAGCCTGTTAAAGTTGGGGAAGAATATGATGTAGAAATAACTGAGACTGGAATTAAAGGAGATGGAATTGCTAGGATAAAGAATTTCGTAGTATTTGTTCCTGGAAGCAAGAAAGGAGAAAAGAAACACATAAAAATAAAGGAAGTTAGAACCAAGTTCGCTATTGGAGAAATTATCGAATACCCTAAAAATCCTGTAGAAGGTTAATAAAGCGCTTAGAATCGTTTAACATGAAAACATTATTAAAATAAACAAAGATTTCTTTTGACTTTAATTTTTTTATTTTTTCTATCATTTCTCTCATTTCATCATCATTATATTGATGATAATAGTTTATTTTTCCATTTTTGTAAGAACCATGAAGTCTGAAGTATGAAATTTTTCTTGTAATTGTAGGCAATCTTAAACTCAAATCACAAATATCTATAACATCAAATTTTTTACAAAACTTCTTTATATCAGTTTTACTCCAACCTCTCAACTCGACGCCCACTTCAAAATTTTTTCTATTAATATTTCTAAAGAATTTTTCTGCGTTTTCCCAGTTCTCATTACTACTCTTAAAACTTTCTGGAAGTTGAATGACAATAACTTTTGTTTTTAAAATTTTTGCATAATCTACCATCTTTCCCCAAAATTCAAAAACTTCTTTAGTTGGCTTTAAATATCCAACTTTATCCTTAAATTTTGAGATGTCAATGTTAGATCTTTTCCAAGTTCTCGATGTATAAGGATGTGTAATTCCTTGGAATGCCTTGAAATTAAAAATAAAATCTTTCTTGCTAATTTTTTTCCATTTTTGAAGAAGTTTAATATCCAATAACTTATAAAAAGTTTGTTGAATCTCAACCGTGTTGAAATCTTCGAAATATTTTTTCATAGCCTCAGAAAAACCACATGTGCCAACATATATCATAAAATAATTTCTGTTTGAAATTCTATTAAATTTAATGAAAATAAAAACATCACTAATATCTCAATTGTTTGACATTGTTTTAATAATACTAATAACAATAATACTCTTAATTTTACACATTGAATACAATGTAAACGTCTTCGAAATATCTCCAATTTCTGTATTTTATTTTTCTTTATTGGTAATAGCTCTTTTCATACTAGACGGAATTATTATCAGAAGGCTTTATACATATGAAATAGATGAAGCGGGAGTCAGAGAATCTTTTATTATTTTTTCAAAAAGAGAAACTCTAATACCTTATAATAATATAACAAAAATAGATTTGAAAAAGTCTTTTATCGGAAGAATTTTTAACTATGGAGATATAGAAATAGTAGGCCCAAGTACAGCAAAAATTGTTTTAAGAGGGATAAAAAATCCAGAAAAAGTTTATAAGGAAATAAAAGGAATGCTTGAAAAATATAAAAATGCAAAATATGAAAATGAGTGAAAATATAAAAGTATACATAGAAACTTACGGCTGCTCTGCAAATAAATCAGACTCAGAAATAATGATGGGTCTACTTAAAAATTTTGGATTTCAAATAATCGATAACCCAAAAATGGCTGATGTAAGTATAATAAATACATGTATAGTTAAAGAGCCTACAGCAAAAAGAATGGAGAGAAGAATCAAGGAGCTCTGTTCTTACAGAAAGCCATTTATTGTTGCAGGATGTATGGCAAAAGCTGAAATATATAGAGTAGAAAAGCTTGCACCAAAAGCAAGCATTATAACTCCGGATGCTATCGATAGAATAGTTGAGGTTGTTAAAGAAACTTTAAAAGGAAGAAGAGTAGTCGCTGATAGCGAAAAGAAAGAAAAAGTTTTATTGCCAAAAGTGTCGTTCAACAAAATTATATCCATACTTCAAATAGCTTCTGGTTGTTTATCTGCTTGCACATTCTGTGAAACAAAAATAGCAAGGGGCATTTTAAAAAGTTATAGGCCTTCATCTATTATAGAAAGGATTAAAAGCGATTTAAATGAGGGATTTAAAGAGTTTTGGATAACTTCGCAAGATAATGGTTGTTACGGTTTTGATATTAAAACGAATATTGCAGAGCTATTAAATGGAATATTAAAATTGGATGGAAACTTTAAAGTTAGAGTCGGTATGATGAATCCTTTACATTTAATAAAAAGAAGAAAACTTTTAAAGGAGTTAATTGAAGCCTATAAAAACGAAAAGGTTTTCAAGTTTGTTCATATTCCTTTGCAATCGGGAAGTAACAAAGTCCTAAAGGATATGCTTAGAGGTTATACTGTTGAAGAGTTTATAGAAATAGTTGAAGAGTTTAGAAGAGAAATACCAAACATAACAATAGAAACTGATATAATAGTTGGCTATCCTACAGAAAGCGAAGAAGATTTTGAAGAAACCGTAAAAGCTATAAATGAGATTGAGTTCGATGTTGTAAATATTTCTAAATTTTCACCTAGACCAAATACTCCTGCAGAAAAGTTGAATCGACTTCCCCCAGAAATTGTTAATAGGAGAAGTAAGACTCTACATGAATTGGTTAGAAAAATAGCAATGAAAAAGAATGAAAAATTCTTAGGAAAAGAAGTTGATGTTTTCGTAGATGAAATAGGTAAAAACGATAGCTATATTGGAAGAACAGTAGAATATAAACCAGTTGTGGTTAAGAGCAATGAAGATTTACTGGGAAAGACTGTAAAAGTTAAAATAGTTGAAGCCAAGTCAAACTTCCTTTTAGGGACCATAGTTTCTAAAGCTTAAATAGTAAAAAATTACAATAAAATATAAACGGTGATAAGGTGGAAGGAATTCTCTAATGGAGAAAGAATATATGAAAAAGATTGAAAAAATTATTAAAATAGCAAAAAAGAGAGGGTTTATTTTTGCATCAAGCGAAATATATGGTGGCTTAAGTGGAACTTATGATTTTGGACCGCTAGGTTTTCTTCTAAAGAAAAAAATAATAGAATATTGGAGAGAGTTCTTCATAAAGAATGAAGATAACATATTTGAAATTGAAAGCAGTCTAATAATGCCAGAAAAGGTTTTTGAAGCTTCTGGCCATTTAAAAGGATTTATTGATCCTATAACCCAATGTAAAAAATGTAAAAGTTTATTTAGAGCTGATAATCTGATAGAAGAATCAGTAAAAATTTTTGTTGAAGGATTAAGCAAAGAAGAACTAACAAAAATAATAAGAGAGAAAAATATAAAATGCCCTAAATGTGAAGGAGAATTGGAAGACGTTAAGGTTTTTAATTTGATGTTTTCAATGAATGTAGGAGCATTAGGAGATACAAAAGGCTATTTAAGACCAGAAACTGCTCAAGGTATTTTTATAAACTTTAAGAATATTTTAACTGCAACGAGAGCTAAATTGCCTTTCGGAATAGCACAAATTGGAAAATCTTTTAGAAATGAGATATCGCCAAGGCAATGGTTAATAAGGTTAAGAGAATTTACACAAGCAGAAATAGAATTTTTCATAAATCCTGAGGAGAAAATTTTTGAAAAATTAAAAGATTATGAAGATGTAAAAATAAGAGTTCTAAGTAGAGAAGCACAAAAAGCTGGTAAACAGGAAGAAGAAATGAGTGTTAGAGAAGCGCTAGAAAGAGGAATTATTCCTTCTGAATATTTAGCATATTTCATTGCAAAAGAACAAATTTTCTATGAATCTTTAGGTATACCAAAAGATGCAATAAGATTTAGACATTTGCTGCAAGAAGAGACTCCACACTATAGTAAAGGAAATGTTGATATGGAAATTCTTTTTGATTTTGGTTGGAAAGAAGTTGTTGGAAATGCCTATAGAAGCGATTATGATTTGAAAAGACACGCCGAATCTTCCAAAACTGACTTGTCCTACGTTTTAGAGAATGGTAAAAAAATTATTCCACATGTTGTAGAACCTAGTTTTGGAATTGAAAGAACTATTTACGCGATACTTTTATATTCTTTTGTTGAAGATAAAGAAAGAGGATGGGATTGGTTTAAATTCGATCCAAAAATAGCTCCAATAAGTGTTGCTGTATTTCCATTGCTAAATAAAAAAGAAATGGTTGAAAAATCCATAGAGTTGTTTAAACATATAAAGAAGTATTTCGATGCTATATTTGATAAAAGCGGTTCTATTGGAAAAAGATACGCAAGGAGTGACGAAATTGGTATACCCTATGCTATAACTATAGACCATCAAACTCTCGAAGACAACACAGTAACAATAAGAGATAGAAACACTACGAAGCAAGAAAGGGTTAAAATTGAAGAACTTATAGACAAACTAAATAATCTTTTGAAGGTCTAAAATTAATGAATCAAAGATTTCATTCCACTTCTCTCTTTCTAGCCATATAAATTTGCCATATTCTTTATATTCTTTTACATAATTTCTATGAACAACAGCTATAACAATTTTGTTGCTTTTTAAAATATCTTTAACTTTATCTTCAAACCTTTTGCTAAATAATTCCATCTTTCCTATTTCATCTATAACAATAACTTTACATTCTTTTTCTGAAACTTCCAAAGCAGGAATAGCAACATCTTCAAAGATGCCTACCTCTACGAAATACTTTCCAACCCTATGATTAGTATTATAATAAATGCTAGCAAACACTTTCTCTTTTAGATTTAATAAATCAACGACCTTAAAACCTATTCTAATCCTCCCTTCTCTCACTTCTGGAGAAATTATACCTCCAACTTTGACGTTTTTATTTTTTAGAAATTCTATTAACTTAACGATTAAAGTTGATTTCCCAGAAGCAGGGGGTCCGCTAATCAAAAACCTCATAAGCTTATTAATTTTTAATAAGATATAATGATAATGAGCCTTGAAAGAATGATAGAACTAGCAAACACTATACAAGATGAGGAACTTAAGAAAAAAACTATAGAAATATTGAAAGATATAAAGCTAACTCATCCTACGCTTAAAAATTATGAAAGAGAAGATCCCGAAAAAGTTAGAACACCTTTTGTAGTAAATGATACCATAGTTATAAGAGAATTGACAAACCATACTGTTAGCGTTACTGAAGCATGCATAAAAATCGCTGAAGTAATTGAAAAAAACTATGGGTTTAAAGTTAACAAAGATGCTTTAGTAGCTGGTGCCTTGCTTCATGATATAATGAAAGTTTATGAGTTTAAAGATGGTAAACCAACAAAAATTCTATTTGACCATTCAGCATTAGGTTTTGGGGAATTGTACAAAAGAGGATTCCCTGAAGAAGTTCTAGATTTAGTAATATCGCATGCTGCCCCATCGACAAATCCGCCCAGAACATTAGAAGCCTTGATATTGCATTATGTTGATACTTTGCTTGCATTGGTGGAATTTGGAATATATTCGAATATTGTAGAAAAAGAGGAGAAGTGAATGAAAAACTTCATTGAACCTGCTATAAAATTTTTTAAAAATATTAATGGAAATTTAGCAATTGTATTTGGGCATGATTGTGATAGCATTGCTTCTGCCTCTATAATTTATAAACTCACAAAAAAACTTAAGTTAAAACCGAAATTGGTTGTTTCTCTACATAATTTTGAAATTGATGAAAAAACTGAAAAAAGTTTGAAAAATTTTGAAAATATTGTAATTGTTGATATTGGAGATACACCAGAAGAAAGAATAAATAAAATTGCTTCCTTTAAAAATCTTTTAATTATTGACCATCATATTCCAAAAAACTATAATTGTTATTATGTAAATCCTAGACTGTATAATAAAAATGTTTACATGCCAACAAGTTATATAGCATGGTTAATTTACAAAGAATTTTTTGATGATAAAGAAATTTTATGGATTGCTTCCTTTGGGACTCTTGGCGACTTTGGGGCAAAAAACAACAAAGACTTGTTTAAGCTTTTGAAAAAGAAGCATCCAGAATTAATTGGAAATTGCAAAATAGAAGATAGGGAACTTTTTGAAAAAAGTTTAACAGGTAAGATTGCAAAGATGGTAGATTCTTGTAGAATATTTGAAGGAATAGAAGGAGTAAAATATGTAACTAATCTTATAGCAAGATCGAAAAGTTACGAAGAGTTATTGAAAGACAAGAAAATAAACCAAATATATCAAAAGCTTGAAAGAGCATTCAAAAATGAACTAAAAAAACTTGAAAAAAGAAAAATTGAGATTGGAGAATTTCTAGTATACGAAATAAAAAGCAAGCTTAATTTAAAGTCATCGCTTGCCAGCTACTTGCCAAAGATATTTCCGAACAAAATAATTTTTGTTGCCCAGAAATCAGAAGAAGGATATTATGAGGTTAGTGTTCGAAGAGGGATAAATAGAAAAGTAAATTTGGCTAAGCTTGTTGAGGAAATCAGCAGAAACATTAAAGCTAAAGGTGGGGGACACCCAACAGCAGCTGGAATGAGAGTTGATGATTTAAAAGAACTTATAGAATTTTTAAAAAATAAAAAAAGAAAAAGTCGCTTACTTTGCTAGAACAATATCTATTGTTGAAACATTCACTTTTCCTTTTCCTTCTACTTCTCTTTCCTCAGTTCCTAAGTCTATTTTCTTGATTTTAACATCTGGCATGAACCTTCTTTGTATTACTTGAGCTACATCTACTGCCCTTGATATGCTCCTTCCTCTTGCCTTAATGTGAACTTCTTTTTGTCCATTTGTGAACTGAGTTATTACTGCCAAAACGTAGCTCATTGTTGGCTTCTTTCCTATGAAGACAACATTATCAGCTTGCTCTTTTGTTCCTTCTGGCATTTACAACACCTCCTAATGACTATAACAGATAATTTGATTTTATACTCTATAGTTTATAAGCTTAAAACCTATACTGATTCTAGATATATTGCAAGGCCTTCTTTATTGCGTCTTCTGCACCCTTCCAATCAGGTTGTTGTTGGTTCAATAAATTTTTGGCAGCCTCAAGCTGCTTATAATAATCTGGATGAAAACCAGAAAAATTCAAAGCGGCATTAATCTCATTAATAGCTCCTCCTGCCTGTCTATTATTTATATCATTAAGAGCATTATTCAATCT
>JBMSAV010000065.1:0-3424 GCA_049414645.1 Candidatus Aenigmatarchaeota archaeon | reverse complement strand
ATCTAATAGTGAAGAAGAAAATGGAACAAGCGAAAACATCTCAACGCCTTCTACACAAATTTCTCAAACAACAGAAATTATTTCAAAACCAAAAATCTCTTTGAGATTGAGTACTGATAAAATCAGAATAACAAGAGGAGAGAGTTTCTTGTTGAGAGTTGTTGTTAGCAATGAAGGGAGTGCTAATGCCACAAACGTTAGAGTATCTGTCGATTTGCCGAAAGGATTTTCGACAGATGAAAAAGAAAAAATTTGTGATGTTATTGAAGTAAACTCTTATTGCGAATTAGAGTTTTCTGTTAAAAGCGATCTGTCAACGCAACTTGGAGAAAGTGAAATAAAGGTGCGATCAACCTATGAGTAAGCTTAAACTAAAAGCTCAAAGCCTAATTGAAGAATTTTTACTATACTTAACTTTACCTTTCTTAATTTTCTTACCATTTGCAATCTCTTTTGCAGTTCTTTTCTTTTTTACATTACTAAATTTGAAATCGAAAAAAAGTTTTAAAGGACAAACCCAACTAATTACTTCTTTGCTTTTCATTGCTCTAGCTTCTGCAATTCTTTTAGCAACAAACTGGAGTAAAATTACGGGAAGATTTATTGGAGTTTCTAATTTTGTTGAGGAAAGCATTAAAGTTGAAGTTTTTGCAAATACTTCAATAGATTTGAAAGTTGAGAATGGTTTAATAGCTGCTAAGCTTTTACTCGATAATGGTTCTTTTGTTCCAAATCAAGAAATAGAATTTTATGTTGATGGGAATTTTGTTGGTAGCAATTTTACAGACTATTTTGGAGTTTCAACATTTTCTTTTAATCTTATCAATACATCAAAAGTAAAAGCAGTTTTCAAAGGAAGTGAAAAAGACTATTTGAATCCAAGCGAAGCTGAAATAACAATTGAGAGAAAAGAAGAGACAACTATTACAACTTCTGTAACAACTACTACAATTCCTTCTGAAAACGTAAGTGAAAATATTAATATTGAGGCATTTTCTTCAGTTAAAAACATCACAAAAGGAAAAGGCGATTGGAAAGTCGTTTCAATTTATGGAAATGTTAAGTACAATGGAAATTTAATTAATTCTAAAGTTAAGCTTATAGTTAAAGATGTTAAAGGCGAGGTTGTTTTTGAAGATGAGCAATTTGTTAATGGTAGCTTTAATTTCACTTTTGAAATTTTGCCAAAAGCTTATGGTAAATATTCAGCAGAAATTTTTGCTGAAAGTGAATTTGGAAATGCAAGCAAAACTTTTGATTTCAATGTTTTGAAACACATAAAAGTAAAACCAAGAGTTAAGCAAGAGAAGTTCAATTATGAGTTAGGAGAAAAGATAAGGTTTGAGATTTTAGCAATTGATGAAGATAGTGGCGAAATATTTCCGAATGCTACTTTGCAAGCTTTTGTTGTTGATCCAGATGGAAATATAACTGAAGTTAATTATACTAAAGTTGCTCCTGGTAAATTTGTTGTTGAGTTAGATACAGAAAGAGAATTTAGGCCTGGTTTGTACAAGCTTAAAGTTAAATTTAGTTATACAAGCCCAAATCCTGGAGAGGAAGTAGTTGAGGAAGAAATTAGCTTTGCTGTTGGTTTAGTAAATGTGAACACACCAAAATCAATTTATTTGTCAGGAGAAGAAGTCAAAATAATTGTTGGAGTTCTGAATAGTCAAGGAAAAAGAGCTTATGATGCTAATGTAACTTTGATTGTAAGATCACCATCAGGCAAAACAAAAGTTTTCAATTCTTACAATGGCGATTTTGCTGCAGATGAATTAGACGGAAGTATTTTTGTTTTGTACAATGAAACTTCTGAAATAGGTAGATATAATATTAGCGTTGTTGCTGTTGAAAGCGATGTCGTTACTACTTACGAAACATTTTTTGAAGTTAGAGAGTTTGTTGAATTTGACATAGAAAGAAAAATGAAGACACTAATAGATGTCGGTCATCCTAACACAAACTTCATAAAAATTAAATCTAATGTTAATGCGAGAAATGTTACCATCATCGAAAAAATACCTAACGAGTTTCTTGAAGTTGTAGTTTACAATGGTAGAATTGAAAGAAAAGAAAATGAGACGTGGCTAATTTGGAACATTCCTTACTTAAGTTATGGCGAAGAAAAAACGCTTAAATACGAATTTACAACTCCTGATGTAAAACCAGCAATTTACTTGGCAGGTCCTATTTCTGTATTTTACAACAACTCCTTAGAATTTAATGAAGTTAGATATTGGACTTTTATTGTCGTTGACGTAGTTTATTACTTCTTCAAACTTATGCCATATTATAAAACTGATGTTTTGCAGTATCCTGTAGATGCTGTTCATCATTTAGTTTATAACTCTTATGAAGTATACAGAGATGCTATTGTCATGTGTAGAAATAATTTCAATTATACACTTAGATGGGTTCTGTTTGATGAAGCTGATGATGATGCAGGAGTGTTACAGGATTGGGAATTACAAGTTGCTACACCAGCTTGGCAACCCATAACTTCAACTGGAACTAATGGATGGAAGCTGTATCCGGGAGAAACAAATCCTCATACATCTGTAAGTGGTATTGGAACAGGCGATACTTGCACCAGAAATCCCACAACAGCTAATGGCGATAAATGTGAATGGGATGGTAGATTTGTTTGGAATATCACCATTACGTCTTCGGCTCCTTTGGGTTTGAATAAAATAAGACTTTTGCCAAAAACAAGAACTACTGGACCGATGTTTGAAACCAATATAATTTACACTTATCTTATTGATTGCGCTTATCCGTATGATGTAAACTTGATAAGACCAATTAAAATTTTCTCTCCTACTGGGGAACCAATAGATAGAGTTGTTAGAGGTCATGTTGCAAGAATTGTTGTTCCATTGGCAAATTATAATACAAGCTTTGATAAAACTGTAAACGTATCAATAAGAATATTTAATACACAAACAAATGAAGAGCAAAAATGGCATGTAATCAATGGAGACACAAGACAAGTAACAATTCCTAGAACTTTATCTCCACCAAATTGGAATTTTTCTGTTGTCACTTTTACAGTTTTAGTTCCTGATAATATACAGCTAGCAACTTATAAAGTTATAGTTAACATTTCTTCACAATCTTCTAGCATTACCCATGAAAAATCTTTTGATGTTTACACTGATGATTCAGGAGTTACATCTGATATTGCTCTTTTTGTTGCTACTCCAAGAAAGCAAGGAGCTAACTGTGAAAACAGTGCAAATCCACCTACAAGTTGTGGTAGTGGTCCTACAACTGCTTGTGCTGGTGCAAACTATTGTTTCAGAGATTGGAGATTAATTTATGTTTGTAATTATGGAGATTATAATTTAACGGTTAATGTAACAGACCAAAGCACAGGAGCACATCAGTATTATACAACAGAAAGTACAGCTGCATATCCTCA
>JBMSAV010000064.1:0-2550 GCA_049414645.1 Candidatus Aenigmatarchaeota archaeon | reverse complement strand
ATTTCAAGCTTGGCTCTAGAGGAGAAAATTTCCCTCGATGCAATATTTTTCTCTCTTTTCAAATCATTCTTTGTATTATTTTTTGTAGTTTTTTCGCTCTCGAAACTTTTCCCTTTTATCTAATCCTATCTTCCAAAAGATGAAGAAAATATTCTGATGCTAGCTATCGCTTTTCTTTCATTCTTTGTTTGGTTAACGAACGCTCTTGGAATGAGTTCTTCCTTAGGAGCTTTTATAGCAGGTAGCATAATTTCTTCGCTCATCCCGATAAAAATAAACAAATTAATAGAAAAAACAAGCACCCTTTTCGTTTCAGTTTTCTTTCTTTCATTCGGAATGTATATAAATCCATCTTCGGTTCTGCATAATTTACCAATAATACTACTACTTTCTTTCCTAGTAATAATCGGCAAATTAATTAGTGTGGCGCTTGGTTTTTCTCTTTTTGGATATTCTGCTTACTCATCTTTTTTTGCCTCATCCTCAATGGTTCCATTAGGAGAAATCTCTATTTTGTTAGCAAGCTATGGAGCAAAACTTGGAATTATTTCAACCGACTTTTTCGGAATTGTCTCTGCTATTGTTATGATAACTTCGTTGGCTTCTTATCCTCTCATAAAACTTCATGAAAAAATAGGAAAGATTTTTGAAAAAATTTTCATCTTTTCATTTAAATCATCTGTTTCATCTCAATTTATTTATGATTTTGTCAAACTAACTGATAAGTTTCAAATAAAAGAAGAATTAAAAAACTTTATTCTTTACTTGCTTTTCCTCTCTTTTATCTTATACTTCAACTTACCTTTTCATCAAAAAGATTTTGTTATCTTTTCAACAACAATAATCTTAACCTTTCTTGCTCTTTCTCGATTTTATTTTCTCTCACGAAGACTAGTCTCATTTATTGCAATCCCATTTTTCTTTAGAAAGTTAATAAAAGTAAAAGAAATTCAACTAGAATTTTCTTTGATTATTGTTCTTATATTGCTTGGACTTTTCTATTGTTTCTTCGTTCAAGAAGAAACGAATCTTTGGTTTTTACTTCCATTTATTTTTATAACTTTTGTTGTTGCTGTTGTTAGAGAAGTTAGAAGACGATAAAGATAGCACAAAAGCAGAGATTCTTTTTATTTAAAAAGTTTTCCTTTTTTATACTCTTCGTCAATTTGTTTGATTCGTTCCATTTGTTGTTTTATTAACTCTAAATTCTTTTTCCATATCTCTTCGCTTCTAACTAACATAACTACTCTACTTGCTTCATCTGTCATCTTTATTTTATATCCTGTCAACTTTGAAATTTTTTCGGCAAATTCTATCAATTCTTCCAAAGTAGGAACATTTTCCTTACTAAGTCTTTTTCTAGATTCCCCAAGCCACGAATATCCTTTCAACTCAACAAATTTAGGTTCAGATAATTTTATTAATTCTGCAAATCCTTCGGCATCATGCATATTCAATCCTTTAACACATGTTATCCTAAAAATAGTTCTACAGTCAGTTTTGTTAAATTCTTTAAGAAGCTTTAGACTTTCAACCACTCTTTCAAAAGGATTTGGAATGAAGGAATTAGTAATTTCTTTATAATCTTTTTCATTCGTTGCGTAAACGCTTATATAAAGGTTTGTTGGTATGGCGTCTTTTTCCAACAATTCTTTTAATCTATGTGGCATAGTTCCATTGGTTACTAAAAATGCTGTATATCCTCTAGACTTTATTTCCTTTATAAGCTCTGCTATGTATGGGTATAAAGTTGGTTCACCATCTAAACTAATAGCGAAATGAACAGGTCTCATAGCTTGTTCAAAGAGTTCTCTAGGTGTTTTTGGATTGCCTTTGAATCCTATTAACAATTCTTGCTGAGCTTTTATTGCCTCATCAACTATAGTTTTTGGGTCATCCCATTTATTTTCGCTTTTAAACCTATCTTCGCTAAAAATTCTCCAGCAGAACTTGCAACTAAAATCGCAAAAGTCTAACGTTGGTGTCATTTGAATGCATCTATGAGAAAGTATACCATACCATCTTTTATAACAATTTCTCCCTCCTCTCAAAACGGATTTCGTCCATCTACAAATCTCTACTGCAGAATGCTTATGTTTACCTATAATTCTATAGCCGGCCTTTTTATATCTTCTAATTCTTTCGGGAGTAAACTTGACAAATTGCTGTCCAGCTAAATCTGACATAATATTAATTTTGAGCTTAATAATTTATTTTACATTAAACACGAATAATACAAAA
Organism: Candidatus Aenigmatarchaeota archaeon; assembly: GCA_049414645.1. Taxonomy (GTDB): domain Archaea; phylum Aenigmatarchaeota; class Aenigmatarchaeia; order CG10238-14; family SpSt-28; genus SpSt-28. Next base: position 309 of record JBMSAV010000064.1, on the reverse strand, counting down.
TGGTTTTTAAAATTTAATTATATTGATCGATTAGAGTTTGAACCTCGGATGAAAACTCTTGAAAATAACTTCTGACAAGCTTAAGAATAGAGGTGGTAAGACTGGAATAACTCAGTTTATCTTCAACGTGATAAAAAATTCTAATGTAGCTATGCATAATCATTTTTCTTTTCTGTTCTCCAACGATTTTTCCATTATTCTTGTATTTATATTGATTAAACCTATTTTTAATCCAGTTTATACTAATCCCTTTAAAACACTCCTGGGAACAGCAAGCATACTGTAAATTGGTTTTCCAAAATCAACTAC